>WTKB01000075.1 GCA_011524575.1 Aquimarina sp. | reverse complement strand
TTACAGGTTTATTACGCTGGTCGGTATATTGGGTAAAATGATAATAAAAATTCCGTATCGGAATACGGAGTCCGTCAATATAAAGGTGCATATTATGCATAACCAATAAACTTTTGAAAGTAAAACCAATTGGTGTTAAACAAGCTTTTAAACAAGCTCTTAGTATCCAAAATCATCTTTAATACTTTGAGCTTTATCAAGCATGAAATTTTTGGTAAGAAATGAGATTTCCTTTAGAATATAAGCACTTTGATACATGTGCATGGCTTTTTTAGGTCTATCGGTATTTTCATAACTTTCGGCCAAGTAATAATTACCTAGCATAAATTCAGGATAGGTTTTTTGGGCTAATGCTCCTAATTTTTCTAGTTCTTCCCAGTTTTCAGTTTTTTCTAAATGTGTTGCAATGGCAATAAAATCATTTACACGAATCGCTTCTTTAATACCAAATAAGTCTTCCATATCCTTGTACTTATTTACTAAATATTCATAAGCAGAAGTTTCTAAGTTAGAGATTACATTTTTGTATTCTTTTTTGTTGATAGGTCTATAGATGGAAAATATATCTTCTAGAGCTTTCGGTATTCCATAAGCTACTAACGAATAATGAGAACTTTCCTTAAAATTATCAAACCTATAGGAGACTTTAGGGTTTTTAATTTTTTGTAGTTTTTCATGAAAAGACAAAGCTTTTTCTCGTAATAGCTTGTTGTCATTTTCAGAGGTTGCCATATAATACCAAGTACGTTCTTGACATTTTTCTAAAGTATTTCTAATATCTTTTTCAGTATTAGTGAAATCAGAACTTAAATTCACAAAAGCTTGGAAAATAGGGTTTTTAGGGAAGATGAGGTAGTTGATGAAATTACCTGTGTAGTCATGTCCTACAATCATTTTAAACTTTGCCAATCGGTAATTGTTTTCTAAGTAACTCACCAATTCTCTAGAAATAAAATCATAGAATTTTTCACCATTTTCATCGGGTAAAAAAGAGCTGGGATCCACCGAGCAATCGGTTTCTCGTGTGTTTTTTTGATGAATTCCTACCACAATACATTCTGGAATATCCGACCATTTTGAAAAGTAATTGACATTACCAGCCATAGGATCAAATAAGTAATCACCATCTAATGTAAGGATTAAAGGGTACGTTTTTTCAGTGTTTTGGCTGTAGTTTTTGGGTAATTGAATACTGATTTCTCGTTCATCTTCAAAATAATCTGATCGTACTTTGCGAACAAATGTATTTTGTCCAAACACGATAAATGGGCTAATTAGTAAGAAGGCAAGCATGGTATATTGCCTAATCAGTTTTTTAATGTTTTTTGTGAAAACAGAAGTGTGATTAAAATTTATCATTTTTTTGTTTTTTTATTAGACTTTCATAGAGTAGTGCACTACCACCTATTATGATGTTCATTAGTGTTTGAGAAGTCCACATGATCCAGCCAAAAGCAAGCCCTATAGTAGTTTCGATATCATAAAGTGCAAATGCAGCAGCAATGGCTATAGGAAAGGCGCCTATGCCCCCACTTGAGGCACTCATAGCAAAAGATCCTGCAATAAAACCTAAGGCAATTGCTGGCCAAGGAATATCAGGAACAGGGTTTAGGCTGTAAGTAATAATAGCAAACATGGCAATATAGCTTATCCAGATAAACAGTGTATGTGCAATAAAGTACAAGCCACTCTCGATTTTAAAAATACTCAACATTGCAGAAATAACCTCTCTAAAAAAGTTTTTTATTTTTAAAATCCATGAGTTTTTTGAAAATTTTAATAGATAGCTCCCTGTAAGATAAACAAAAATAATACCACAGGCTGCTATACTCCATTGAAGCCACGAAACGTTAAAGTCTTTAAAGTATGTTAAAAAGATATTTGTATTGCTTAAACAGGTAATACCTACAACAATAAATAAAAGAATGAGATCAATAATACGTTCTGTAATAATAGTCCCAAATATTTTTTGGAATGAAGGTGCATTTTTATAACGACTCAGTGTCATGGCTCTAGCAACTTCACCGGAACGAGGTAGTCCTAGATTGATAAAATACCCAATCATTACGGCTCTAAAACTTACTGCTAATTTAGGGGTGTAATTCAATGGTTTTAATAAAAAAATCCAGCGATAAGCTCTGGATACATGCGAAAGTATTCCAATGATTAATGAAACGAGTACCCAAAATAAATTTGCAGAAAGAATATTATTCCAAATAGTTTGCTTTTCAACCTCAGTAATATTAAGAAATGACAGGTAAATAAGTCCAAAGCCTATTAAAGTAGGTGCGGTTTTTTTAAGTAGTATAAGAGGTTTCAAAAGCAAAAAAAGGTTGTATTTATACCTATTGGTCTTTGAAGTTTAGAGCTTGTTTAAATGGAATACAAACTGTAATTTAAAAGTTTAAGGTTTTGGGTTGCTGGAAGTAGTGCCTTTAAACAAGCTCTTACAAAGATTTCAAAGACCAATTGGTATTAGAATTAGTGTTATTCTAATAGATTTGTTTCTTCGTTTGGAAATACTATAGCTGGTGAGAAATTTTCAGCTTCTTTTTGTGATAACATGGCATAGCAAATCAAAATTAAAACATCACCTACAGCAACTTTACGTGCAGCAGCTCCATTTAAAGTAATTTCACCAGATCCTCTAGGGCCAGCAATAGCATAGGTTTCTAAACGTTCGCCGTTATTGTTATTTACAATTTGTACTTTTTCACCTATGATGATATTTGCAGCATCCATCAGGTCTTCATCTATGGTAATGCTTCCAATATAATTGAGATCTGCTCCTGTAACTTTTACACGATGAATTTTAGATTTTACAACATGAATATACATAAGTAATGGTTAAAAGTTATTGAATTAAGACGTTATCAATTAAACGAACATTATCAATATATGTGGCAATAAAAGCACGGTATTGGCAATCGTTTTTGATTTGCTGAGCTGTTTGTAAGTTTTCTGAATCAACAATTTTAAAGTATTCCAGTTCAAAATCAGGGTGATTATCAAATACACTACTCACGTATTGTGTCAACTCTTCAATAATCGTTTCTGTGTTTTTTGTTTGAATTTTACTTTTAACATCTTGTAATGTTTTGTAAATCAAAGCAGCTTCTGTTTTTTGCGTATCGGATAGTCTTTCATTTCTTGAGCTCATAGCAAGTCCGCTATCGAGACGCATTATTGGACATCCAATAATTTCTGTGTTTAAATTTAATAAAACAATAAGTTTCTTGATAATCTGTAACTGCTGATAGTCTTTTTCGCCAAAATAGGCTCTAGTAGGTAGAATAGTTTTAAAGAAAATTTCTAAAACAGTTGCAACACCTTCGAAGTGTCCTGGTCTAAAAGCTCCTTCCATTACTTTATCTAAACCTTCAAAATTATATTTTTTTGAAATGATATTTTGAGCATAAAGATCCTTGGCATCAGGTATAAATACAATGATTTGAGAACTTTCATTTTTTAAAAGGTCTAAGTCAGTATCAAGAGTTCTAGGGTAGTTTTCTAGATCTTCTGATTTGTTAAATTGGGTAGGATTTACAAAAATACTTACAATAGTATACGTGTTTTCCTTTAAAGATTTCCGAATAAGGGAGAGGTGTCCTTGGTGTAGTGCTCCCATAGTTGGAACAAAACCTATACTAACAGAAGATTTTTTTTGTAAAAAACTTAGGTGATTTTTCACCTCTTTTTTTGTTTTTAAAACAATCATATGGAATTATTGAAACCTCTAATTTACAATCTAAAAATGGTTTTTTACTCAAAAATCCGTAATTTTGCATAAAAATACACGTTAAAGTATAAAATTGTAGAGCAATGAAGGATAAGAAAATACTGTGTGTAGCTTCAGAATTGATGCCTTACCTACCAGAAACCGAAGTATCTTCTATGGCTTTTGAAGCCCCAAGAATGGTAAATGCAAAAGGAGGAGAAACGAGAATTTTTATGCCTCGTTTTGGGAATATTAATGAGCGTAGACATCAACTTCACGAAGTGATTCGATTATCAGGAATGAACTTAGTGGTTAATGATTATGATATGCCGCTAATTATTAAGGTAGCTTCGATTCCTAGAGAACGTATGCAAGTTTACTTTATAGATAATGAAGAATACTTTAAACGTAAAGCTACTTTTAAAGATAAAAATGGAGATCTTTTTAAAGACAACGATGAACGTGCTATATTTTTTGCTAAAGGAGTTATCGAGACCGTTAAGAAATTAAATTGGTCTCCGGATATTATCCATGTGCATGGATGGTTAGCTTCTTTATTGCCTTTGTATTTGAAAACTTATTATAAAAATGAGCCTTTATTTTCGGAGACAAAAATCGTAACCTCAGTATATGATACGGAGTTTGAAGGAGCCTTAAATAGTGAGTTCAAAAGCAAAGTGTTATTTGATAATATTGAGGAAGAAAAACTCGAATACATTACAAGTGCTAGTCATCAAAACTTAATGAAATTAGCTATTGATAATTCAGATGCTGTAATTTTAGGAACACCTCAACTAGATGGTGATTTAGAAAGTTTTATTAAAGATAAAAATATACCTACTTTAGGGTATAAATATCCTGATGAATTTTCTGCAGCTTACGAAGAGTTTTATTTAAATACGGTTTTAAGTTAGTATTTTATAAGAGCTTGTTTAAACTAAATACAAACTATAATTCAAAAGTTTAAGGTTTTGGTTTACTTTTAAATGAAGTGCATACCTAGAGATATGTAAATCTTTTAAAGTGATCCAAGTTCTTAAAATCTTTGGATTACAGGAAGTAGTGAGTTTAAACAAGCTCTAAGGCTTTCCTTGTCATAAATTATAAACTTCTTTTTTAGTATTTTCTAAATTTATATTAGAAAAGAAGTTTTAAATTTCCATCCCAAGTGGTTAACTCCCTTTGAAAAATGTTGAAATTATTTCCTAGTAATGCTTGCCTTTTACTAATTGTTGCAAGCATTTCTTTTTTTGTCTCCTGTGAAGAAACAATTAGTGATATAGGTACGGATCTTATTGATGACAATGGTGTTCGTATTACTACAGATACGCTTTATGTGAATACTACACAGGTGTTCAATGTGAGTGCTCCTAGAACTGATAATCTTTCTAGTTATTTATTAGGTAGTAAGTCTGAAGGGAATGAGGTTATAGGTACTTATAATTTGGTAACTTCACTGAGTTCGGAGTATTCTGTAGCAGTTTTAGATATTGATGCAGATGAGGATGCGGGTATTGATTCTTCAACTACTTATCAACTTACAGGTGTAGACTTAGTTTTACCTTTTGAATACAGCTTAGATACTGATAATACTTCGCTTGAAACAGAAAGCTATACTATAGAAAGTTTAATAAATTTAGAGCAAAATTTAGAAATTGAAGTATATCGTTCTGAATTAAACCTTTTAACTACAGATCCTAATACCTCTACCACTCAAAAGTATTTTGCTGATGGTTCGGATGGGAGTGTTGTGTACGATCCTGATGTTTTTGCTCCAGTGAGTAATTTGTTAGGGACTTATACTTTTTCGAAATCAGATTTATTAACGGATCAAGAAAGTTTAACTTTTGAGGTTGCTTTGAATTGTTCTGAGAGTACAGATGGAGATTCTGAGCCTTGTTCAGATCAAGAAATTCAATCACAGTTTCCAGTTTTAGAAATTCCTTTTGATGCTATTTTTAAAGAGGAACTTTCAGAGTTACTTGTTAATTCTAAAGGTCAGATAGATATTTCTAGAGTAGGTGATGAGGATTTCAAACAGGCTTTGAATGGCTTTTATATAAAAGTTATTAATAGTCAAGGTGCAGCCCTAGTACAACTTTCGGATAAGATTTCTAGTTTCGTAAATCCAGGGTTGAGGTTTACTTTTGAACAAACGATAACACCAACAGATGTTGATGAGGCTAGTTCTGTAGCAACAGTTTATTCTACACTTGCTTTTGAAACTGTAGTAAATACCATTTCCAGTTCAGATGATTCGGAAGAGCTCAGTTTGCAAAGTGATGAATTAATTTTACAGTGTGGTCTTGGAAGTGTTATTGATGTGGATTTGTTTTCTGATCTTGATTTTGAAGCACTTTATGAAAAACAATCTCTAGTTCAAGAGGCAATTCTTGAATTTACAGTAAATGAGAATAGTACTTCTTTCGAGCCATCTAATTTGCCTAATCAGTTGTTTATTAATCGCAGCTCAACAGGTAGTATTTTACGAGATTACATCAATAATATAGATGCCACAGATGCCACTAATACAGATTTAATTAGTAATCATTTGAATTCTGTAACAGAAACAGATGATACAACGGTATATCGTATAAATATTACACAACATTTATCTCAAATTTTAGGAAGTAACTCTTTAGAAGATGCTCAGGAGTTAGATGTTAATTTACTAATTAGTCTAGTGGAAGATATCGATCAAAACATAAGTATGCAAATAGGATCTGGTACTGAAGCGTATATTCCTCAGTCTTCATTATTTTGTAAAGAAAGTGTATCTTTATACAGTAATATTTCTGAAGATTTAGTTAAAAGACCTAAACTTATATTGAGTTATCTAACAACATCTTCTTTAGAATAGATACCATTTTAGAGACTTTACCATTTTAATAAAAGCAGTGAATTATGTGTGGAATTATAGGTTATATAGGTATGCAGGAAGCTTATCCTATAGTAATTAAAGGCTTAAAAAGGCTTGAGTATAGAGGGTATGATTCTGCAGGAATTGCATTATATGATAATGATGATATTCAGCTTTATAAGACCAAAGGTAAGGTAGCAGAGTTAGAAAATTTAGTTTCAGAAACTACAGTTTCTGGAAGCATTGGGTTGGGTCATACACGTTGGGCAACTCATGGAGTTCCAAATGATGTGAATTCTCATCCACATTTTTCAAATTCGGGTGATTTAGTAATTATTCATAATGGTATCATTGAGAATTATGCACCATTAAAAGAGGAACTTACTAAAAGAGGTTATGTTTTTCATTCAGATACTGATACAGAGGTTCTTGTGAATCTTATTGAGGATGTTAAAAAAAGTAATAATATAAGTTTGTTTGAGGCTTTGCCAATTGCACTTAATCAGTGTGTAGGTGCTTATGCCATTGCAGTATTTGATCGTACTAACCCAGAGGAAGTAATTGTTGCTAAATTAGGTAGTCCTTTAGCTATCGGAGTAGGTGCTTATGAAAAAGAATTTTTTATAGCTTCAGATGCTTCTCCGTTTATTGAATATACTAATAATGCTATTTATTTAGAAGATGGTGAACTCGCTTCTATAAAATTAGGACAAGGTGTTGAGATCGTAAAAATTACTGATGGTCAAAATGTAGATCCTTATGTGCAGAAATTGCAGCTCAATTTAGAACAAATTGAAAAAGGAGGTTTTGATCACTTTATGCTTAAAGAAATCTATGAGCAACCTAATGCTATTTTAGATACTTATAGAGGACGTTTACTTCCTGATGAGGGTATTGTGAAAATGGCTGGTGTAGATGATCATATAGAAAGGTTTACTAAGGCTAAAAGAATTATTATTGTCGCTTGTGGAACATCTTGGCATGCGGGTCTTGTGGCGGAGTATATTTTTGAGGAGTTTGCACGTATTCCTGTTGAGGTAGAATACGCTTCGGAGTTTAGATACCGTAATCCAATTATTGATAAAGATGATATTGTTATTGCCATTTCTCAAAGTGGAGAAACCGCAGATACGATGGCTGCTTTAAAGTTAGCCAAAGAGAAAGGTGCTTTCTTATTTGGGGTATGTAATGTGGTAGGGTCTTCTATTTCAAGAATTACAGATGCAGGAGCTTATACTCATGCAGGTCCAGAGATTGGTGTGGCTTCCACAAAGGCTTTTACAACGCAGATTGTAGTACTTTCTTTAATCGCTTTACGAATAGCTAAAGAGAAAGGTTCTATGGGGCATAAAGATTACCATTATTTGCTTCATGAAATGGAACAAATTCCATCTAAAGTAAAAATTGCTTTGGAAGAAAATGACAAAATTAAAGAGATTGCACAAGCCTATAAAGATGCAGCTAATTTCTTGTATTTAGGTCGAGGTTTTAATTTTCCTGTAGCTTTGGAAGGGGCGTTAAAGTTGAAAGAAATTTCTTACATTCACGCTGAGGGGTATCCTGCTGCAGAAATGAAGCACGGTCCTATTGCTCTTGTAGATGAACAAATGCCTGTAGTGGTAATTGCTACTAGGAAAGGACACTATGAGAAAGTAGTAAGTAATATTCAAGAGTTGAAGTCTCGTAAAGGGAAAATCATAGGTATTGTTCCTAAAGGGGATGTTCAGGTAAAACAAATCGCAGACCACGTTATTGAAATTCCTGAAACTTTAGAGCCATTTACTCCATTATTATCAACCATTTCTTTGCAATTATTATCCTATCATATTGCAGTTTTGCTTGAAAAAAATGTTGATCAACCAAGAAATTTAGCGAAATCGGTTACTGTGGAATAATATCTAATGCTATTGAGTATGGATTTTAGATATTAAAAGCGTATATTTGCAGCCAAAATAGCTTTTTAATAAGCTATTGCTTATACTAAGTTAAATACTTTAAATTAAAGATAATGTCACAAGTTTCGGGTACAATCAATCAAATTGTAGGTCCAGTAATTGATGTGAAATTTGCTCCAGGAGTAGTTTTGCCAAAAATTTATGACTCTTTAAGAATTGAAAAAGACAATGGTAGTTCTTTAATTCTTGAAGTACAATCTCACATCGGAGAAAACGTAGTGAGAACTATTGCAATGGATTCTTCAGATGGTTTAAAGCGTGGTGAGAAAGTAATTGCTACTGGAAACCCGATACAAATGCCAATTGGAGGAGATATTTTCGGACGTCTTTTTAATGTGGTAGGTGATGCTATTGATGGTATTGGAGATTTACCAAAAACAGGAGATAACGGACTTTCTATTCATAGAAGTGCTCCTAAGTTCGAAGATTTATCTGTTTCTACAGAAGTTTTATTTACAGGTATTAAGGTTATTGATCTTATCGAGCCTTATGCAAAAGGAGGTAAAATTGGTCTTTTTGGAGGTGCAGGAGTAGGTAAAACAGTACTTATTCAAGAGCTTATTAATAATATCGCAAAAGGGCATGGAGGACTTTCTGTGTTTGCTGGTGTAGGTGAACGTACTCGTGAAGGAAATGATCTTTTAAGAGAGATGCTAGAGTCAGGAATTATCAAGTATGGTGATGATTTTATGCACTCTATGGAAGAAGGAGGATGGGATCTTTCAAAAGTAGATAAGAAGGCTCTTAGAGATTCTAAAGCTACTTTCGTATTTGGTCAAATGAATGAGCCACCAGGAGCACGTGCTCGTGTAGCTTTATCAGGACTTACCATTGCAGAATACTTCAGAGATGGTGCAGGTGATGGAAAAGGAAAAGATGTACTTTTCTTCGTAGATAACATCTTTAGATTTACTCAAGCAGGTTCAGAGGTGTCAGCACTTCTTGGACGTATGCCTTCTGCGGTAGGTTATCAACCAACACTTGCTACAGAGATGGGGGTAATGCAAGAGCGTATTACATCAACTAAAAAGGGTTCTATTACTTCTGTACAAGCAGTATATGTACCTGCGGATGACCTTACAGATCCAGCTCCGGCTACAACCTTTGCTCACTTAGATGCAACTACTGTATTGTCTCGTAAAATTGCAGAGCTTGGTATTTATCCTGCAGTAGATCCATTAGATTCTACTTCAAGAATTTTAACAGCAGAAATTTTAGGAGATGCACATTACAACTGTGCACAACGTGTAAAAGAGCTTTTACAACGCTATAAAGAACTTCAAGATATTATTGCTATCCTTGGTATGGAAGAGCTATCTGAGGAGGATAAATTAGCTGTAGCACGTGCTCGTAAAGTACAACGTTTCTTATCTCAGCCTTTCCACGTAGCAGAGCAGTTTACAGGTATTCCTGGGTGTTTAGTTGATATTAAAGATACTATTAAAGGATTTAATATGATTATGGATGGTGAGTTAGATCACTTGCCAGAAGCATGTTTCAACCTTAAAGGTAGCATTGAAGAAGCTATTGAGACTGGTGAGAAAATGCTTGCAGAAGCTTAATTTTCCTAGTATTTAAATTATAAAATAAAACCTATAAAAAACCATCTTGTTTTTTATAGGTTTTTCATATAGAATAAACCCTACATTTCATGATTTTAGAGATTGTTACCCCAGAAAAAATTGTATTTAGTGCAGAAGTTATTTCTGTAGCAGTACCTTCCATTAATGGAGAGTTTCAAATTTTGGATAATCACGCACCAGTAGTTGCGGTACTTTCTAATGGTAATTTAAAGATCGATACTAAAGAATCTTCTGAGGGTACTTCCTTTGCGGATTTAACTAAGAAAGATCAGTATTATACTTATTCAATTAAAGGTGGGGTTGTTGAAGTTAAAAACAATAAAGTAATTGTATTAGCTGATTAAGTGCTTGTCATTTTTTTTATGGAAAACCATCTAAAATACTTTATGTTAGATGGTTTTTTTTGTATATATGTAATGTGTAATAAAATATCATTATAATGATAAGAAAAATACAATTGTTTGCTCTGAGTGGTTTGGTATTATTAAGCTCGGGCTGTGCTTCAGTTTTGAATTCCAAATACCAGC
>WTKB01000254.1 GCA_011524575.1 Aquimarina sp. | reverse complement strand
CAAAACCTTAAACTTTTGAATTACAGTTTGTATTTAGTTTAAACAAGCTCTTATAGGCGTTGTAATTTTCTTATTAAAAATCAAATGAAATTTAAACCTTCCTTTAATCAAAAAATTCAGAGTTCTTTTTTAGATGAAAAAGAAATTTCTTTGTTTTTAAAACGAGAAGATTTGATTCATCCAGAAGTTTCAGGTAATAAATTTAGAAAACTTAAATACAATTTAAAACTCGCTAAAGCACAAGGTAAAACCAAACTTCTTAGTTTTGGTGGTGCCTATAGTAATCATATTGCGGCTTTAGCTGCAGCTGGTAAAATAGAAGGTTTTTCTACCATAGGTGTAATTCGTGGCGAGGAACTTGGCGGGGGGAATTTGCAAAAAACATTAGAAAAAAATACTACATTACAAAAAGCTGTAAATGATGGGATGCAGTTATATTTTATCTCTAGATCATTGTATCGTCAAAAACACACCTATTCTTTTTTAATGCAACTGCAAAAGCAATTTGGTTCGGTGTTTATTATACCAGAGGGAGGAACAAATGCTCTTGCAGTTAGAGGTTGTGAAGAGATTTTAGATCAAGAGGATTTTAGTTTTGATTATATTTGCTGCTCATGTGCAACAGCAGGTACTTTTGCAGGCTTAGTTAATGCTTCTAGTGTAAATCAAAAACTTATTGGATTTTCGGCTTTAAAAGAAAATTTTTTAGAAACGCAGCTTTCCACTTTAGTTAGAAAAAAAAATTGGTCCATCAATAGAGATTTTCACTTTGGTGGTTATGCTAAAATTAATACAGATTTGATTGCTTTTATAAATAGGTTTTACATAGAACAAAAGATACCCCTTGACCCCGTATATACATCAAAAATGATGTATGGTATTTTTGAGCAAATAAGGTGTGGTAAAATTCCAAGAAAATCTCGTATTTTAGCCATTCATACAGGAGGTTTACAAGGAATCGATGTTATGAACAAACGTTTAAAATATAAGAATCAACCACTGATACAATTCTATGATTAATTTTAAAAAATACATTGTTATTACTTGTGTTTTTACAGTATTTTTATGGTCTTGCAAAAGTATTTTTTCTCCAGAAGAAAAAGATCTAAAATCTGAATCAGCAGAGGTTTATAAACAACGAGTAGCGGATTATATAACTTCTTATAGTGAAGTTTCTATGTCGCAAATGAAGGAGTTTAAAATTCCTGCAAGTATCACTTTAGCACAAGGTATTTTAGAGTCGGGTGTAGGTAATGGTTATTTGGCTAAAAATGCAAATAATCATTTTGGTATTAAATGTCATGATTCATGGGATGGAAAACGAATCTACCACGATGATGATGCCAAAGGTGAATGTTTCAGGAAGTACGCAAACCCGTTGTATTCCTATCAAGACCATTCTTCATTTTTAACGGAACGTAAGCGTTATTTACCACTTTTTAAACTACCCGAAGATGATTATAAGTCTTGGGCAAAAGGACTTAAGCAAGCGGGCTACGCTACGGATAAAAAATATGCTCATAAATTAATATCTATCATAGAACGTTATAAGTTATATCTTTATGATGCAAAAGTTTTAGGTAAGCCTGTAGAGGAAGCTAAAAAAGTAACCACAAACAATAATCAGTACACGGTTAAAAAGGGAGATACACTTTATGGTATCGCTCGTAAACACAAGATGGATGTTGATGATCTAAAGGAATTAAACGGACTTACAAGTGCTACTATTTTTGAAGGTCAAGTACTTTATACCAAACCGATACCTAAAGATTTTTAATACGAACTTAATTTTATGAAATACCAAAGAAGTAGTGCTTTGTTTAAAGCTGCAGAACAAGTGATTCCAGGGGGTGTGAATTCACCAGTAAGGGCTTTTAAAGCGGTAGGGGGTACTCCTATTTTTATTGATAAAGCTCAAGGTGCTTATTTATATGATGTTGATGGTAATCGGTATCTTGATTACATTAATTCTTGGGGGCCAATGATTTTAGGACATGCCCATAAGCCCGTTGTTGAAAGCATTGTCAATACAGCACAAAAAGGGACAAGTTTTGGAGCACCAACACTCCTTGAAACCCAAATTGCAGAGCTTGCCGTGCAAATGGTTTCAAGTATTGATAAAATAAGATTTGTGAATTCTGGAACGGAAGCATGTATGAGTGCTGTACGTTTAGCAAGAGGGTATACCCAAAAAGAGAAAATCATAAAATTTTCTGGTTGTTATCACGGACATAGTGATTCATTTTTGATTGCTGCAGGGAGTGGAGCAATAACTTTCGGGACTCCCAATAGCCCTGGTGTTACCCAAGGGACAGCAAAAGATACACTCTTAGCTCCTTATAATAATCTTGAGGCAGTTCAAAATATTATAGAAGCAAATAAAGGTGCTATTGCCGCGATTATTATTGAGCCAGTAGCAGGTAATATGGGTTGTGTACCACCAAAGGAAGGTTTTTTAGAAGGATTGCGTTTACTTTGTGATCAAAACGAGATGCTTCTTATTTTTGATGAAGTCATGACAGGTTTCCGCTTGGCAAAAGGAGGGGCGCAAGAGCGTTTAAATATTAAGGCAGATATTGTAACTTTTGGAAAAGTTATTGGTGGTGGTCTTCCTGTAGGTGCATTTGCAGCCCGCTCAGAAATTATGGATTATCTAGCACCGTTAGGTTCAGTTTATCAAGCAGGAACACTTAGTGGGAATCCTTTAGCAATGGCTGCAGGTTTGCAAATGCTACAAGAGCTAAATCAAGATGCTAGTATTTATGATAGTATTGATGCAAAAACTCAGTATTTACATCAAGGGATGGCTACTATTTTTGATAGCCACAATATTCCACATACCATTAATAGATTAGGTTCAATGATCTCAGTGCATTTTGGTACTACTCCAGTAGTGGATTTTGAATCTTCATCTGTTTCTGCTGCAACGGGTGTTTTTTCTAAATTTTTTCATGGACTTTTAGAAAAAGGTGTTTATATTGCTCCTAGTGCTTATGAAACATGGTTTATTTCCGATGCTTTAACTTATGAAGATTTAGATTTTACCTTAGCTGCTATAGCACAAGTAGCACCACAATTAAAATAATGATTAACTACTTTTTGAATATATAAAAGTGTTTTTATTATTGTTGTATTATTAAAAGGAGAAATCTTATATTTGCCTTTACAATAATTACTGGAGGGGTGGCCGAGTGGCTTAAGGCGCACGCCTGGAAAGTGTGTATATCAGAAATGGTATCGGGGGTTCGAATCCCCCTCCCTCCGCATTTTAATACCAATTGATCTTTGAAA
>WTKB01000271.1 GCA_011524575.1 Aquimarina sp. | reverse complement strand
AAAACCTTAAACTTTTGAATTACAGTTTGTATTCAGTTTAAACAAGCTCTAAAGTTTATTAAACTTTTAAACAAGCTCTTATGAGCGTGGGAAGAAGCCTATGAATTTCAAGAAAAAAAGGTGCAATCTTGACTTTTTGTTTCTTTTGCGTCAAGGCAAAAGAAAATCTTTAAAGTAATTTTTTAAAAGAGAGCTAAAATTTAAAAATAACACTTATAAGAAACTTTTGTTGGACGACTTAAGCTCTCTTAGATTCAAAAAATAAAGCTCATTGAAAACTTGGTTTTCAATGAGCTTTATAGTGTATTTAAACTCCATGTGTTCTATAATTCAAAAGCTCCTACCACTGGTTTACTTTTAAATGATACACCTATTGAAATATATAAATCGCTTTTAAAGTGACCCAAGTTCTAAAAGTATTGATTTACAATACACAACCTTTAAACAAGCTCCTATTCTTAAAAAATACAAAAAGCGTTAAAACTTTTTCCAGAAAAATGGAGAAAAAATCACTACCACTGTAAAAATCTCTAAACGTCCAATAAACATTAAAATACCACACCACCATTTACCTAAATCAGGTAAGGAATTGAAGTTATTCACAGGACTTAATTGCCCAAGAGCAGGACCTACATTACCTAAAGAAGTGGCTGCTCCGCCAATAGCTGTTTTAAAATCTAAACCTAAGGCTCCTAAACCTAAAGCTCCAATTATAAAAAAGAGCATATACAGCACAAAGAAACCTATGATTGTAAATACAATCTGCTGTTTTACCGCTTTATTATTGTATCTAACAGGAATAATGGCATTTGGGTGTAAACTTCTTTTAAACTCCATAAAACCATTTTTTATGGCAATCAAATGCCTTACTACTTTAATCCCTCCAGAGGTAGATCCTGCAGATCCTCCAGAAAACATCAGTCCAAAGAAAAATACGGTCAAGAAAGGAGTCCACATCGTATAATCAGCAGACACAAATCCTGTCGTAGTAACTACGGCTAGTATCTGAAAAATGGCATGTCTTACGGCACTTTCTGCTTCTCCCCAAACCATAGGATGATCAATGCTTGACTTTGAAACATCGGCTTGGTAATAGATAATACTGGCTACCATTACGGTAAAAAGAAGAATATACCTTAAGTAATATCTAAATTCTTCATCTTGGAATATCCTTTTGATCTTTCCTCTAAATAAATAGTAACTAAGTACAAAGTTACTTCCTGCTAAAAACATGAATACAATAATAATCCACTGAATTGCAGGATTATCATTCCAATGAGCAATACTGGCATTCTTTGTTGAAAAACCACCTGTAGAAAGCGTGCTTAGTGCATGATTAACAGCATCAAACCAATTCATACCTGCAATTTTTAATAAAATGGACTCAATCACGGTATAAGCCATATAAATAAGCCATAGTCTCTTAGCGGTATCTGTAATTCTTGGGTGAAGTTTATCTCCACTAGGACCTGGGGCTTCCGCAGCAAAAAGCTGCATACCTCCTACTCCAAGTAATGGAAGTATGGCAATTGCAAGAACAATAATACCCATACCTCCTATCCAGTGTGTTAAACTCCTCCAGAACAATACCCCTTTAGGTACGACTTCTATATCATCTAATATGGAGGCTCCTGTAGTTGTATAACCCGACATGGTTTCAAAAAAAGCATTAGTTATGGTTGGAATAGCCCCAGAAAACAAATAAGGTAACATTCCTGTAAGCGTCATTAAGATCCAACCAAAAGTAACCACTATATAACCATCTCTTGTCCCTAGACTTTTACTATTATTACGGTTAATACCCATTAGTAAGAGTGCTACTCCAATAGTAATACTAGAAGCTACGAGTAGGTCTGTCCCTACACCATCATGAGTAATAAAACTCATCATGGTAGCCAAACTCATGAATCCGCCATTACACAACAGTAATAGCCCCATGATATATCCTATAGTCTTATAATTTAACTTTGGCATAATTACACGAAAAGTTTTTCTATTTCAACAATTGATTTCGCAAGACAACATACTACTACTTTATCTTTAGGTAAAATTTTAAAATCTCCTAATGCAATCATCCCTTCGTTATCACGAATTACTCCTGCAATAATAGAAGATCTTGGAAAATCTATTTCTTTAATGAGTTGGTGAGCTACTTTTGAAGACTCTTTTACTCTAAACTCTAAAATTTCTGCATCTACGTTATTGAGTTTACTTACAGCAAGCACCTCACCTTTACGGATATATCTAAAAATAGAGTTTGCAGCAAGTAACTTTTTATTTATTAAAGTATCTACTCCTATAGACTGAGAAAGCTCGAAATAATCCATATTCTCTACAAGTGCAATGGTTTTATCTACCCCTTTAGATTTTGCCATTATACAAGACATAATATTGGTTTCTGAGTTTCCTGTTACAGCTACAAAAGCATCCATATCTGTAAGATTCTCTTCTTGTAAAACTTCTAGGTTACGACCATCTGCTTTAATAATTAGAGCCTTAGAAAGGTCATCAGCAAGATTAAAGGCTTTCTTAGCATCGTTTTCTATAAGTTTTACTTTAAAACGATCTTCACAAAGACTTTGTGCCGTTTTATGCCCTATACGCCCACCACCAAGTAACATGACATTCTTAATCGTATTTTTTTGTTTTCCTATAAGTTTACAAAGTTCATCAACTCCCGACTTTAACGTAATAAAATAGGCATGATCACCTTCTAAGAATTTGGTAGAACCTCTTGGAATGGTAGTAACATGTGTACCTTTACGTTGGATAGCAATGGGTATAAACTGTAACTGTGTATATTGTTTTGCAGCTTCTTGAACCGTTTTCCCCACAAAAGGAGCATCTTTAGAAAGATGAGTTCCTACCATACTAAGTGCCCCATCATCAAACTTATAAAGATCATCAAAGGCGGATTGATTGAGTAAGGAATGTATTTCCTCAGCAGCAATTAAATTTGGACAAATAAGTTCATCAATACCAAACTTTTCAAAACCTATATTATGGTCATTATCTAAAAACTCTGTATTAAAAATGTTAGCTATAGATTTTTTAACACCTAATTGCTTAGCGAGTACACAAATTGTAATATTTGCAGTTTCCACGCCTGTTACTGCTATAATTAAATCAGCTTCACCTACTTGAGCATCTTGTAAAACCGCAATAGAGGTAGCATCTCCTTCAATACCTCGAATATCTAAATGCCCTTGAGCATAAGTTAAAACATCTTGATTGGAATCTATTAATGTTATTTCTTGAGACTCATAAGACAACAATTTTGCTAAATGAAATCCAA
>WTKB01000310.1:1493-3301 GCA_011524575.1 Aquimarina sp. | reverse complement strand
CGAATTCGAGATAAAAATCCTGAGGCTTAATTGTCTATTATGAAAGATCAAATTAGATTGACCGTTGATTCTGTTGTATTTGGTTATCAAAATGCAGAACTCTTTATTTTGTTAATTAAACGGAAGTATGCACCTTACAAAAATGATTGGGCACTTCCAGGAGGATTTGTGTTATATAATGAATCTTTGGAAGATGCTGTTTATAGAGAACTCAAAGAAGAAACAGGAATTGAAGTAAATTATTTAGAGCAGCTATATACCTTTGGGAATTTAGATCGTGACCCTAGAGGACATGTGGTTTCTACTTCATATTTTGCTTTGGTTTCTCCGAAATCTTTTACTTTAAATCCTACAACAGATGCTGTTGAAGCAGAATGGTTTTCAACTAAGGATTTACCTAAATTGGCATTTGATCATGAAAAAATAATAACACTTGCCATGAAAAGATTGCAATCTAAAGTAATCTACGAACCCTTAGGTTTTGAACTATTAAACAAAAAGTTCCCTTTCTCCGATTTGGAAAAATTATATACTACAATTTTAGGTCGCTCAATTGATCGAAGAAATTTTAGAAAAAAATTCTTGAGCCTAAATGTATTAGATGAACTTAAAGAAAAAGTTTCTTTAGGTGCAGGAAGACCCGCTAACCTTTTCAAATTCAACCCTGAACGCTACAAGAAACTAAAAGAAGAAGGAATAATTTTTGAAATATAGGTTAATTAGTGTAAAAAAAACACAAATATATTTGCTTAAAACTTGTTTTGTTTTATATTTGTGTAAAAAAAACACAAATAGTTATGGTTTTTAATTCTGAACATGCAGTTTCAATGATTCAAACTAAAAAATCTATTTTTTTAGCAGGAAGTATGGATTTAAGTAAAAAAGTATCCTGGAGAAAGAAAGTTACTCTTGGGGTTAATGGATACGATTTATTTGACCCTACAATTAATAATCATGACTTTTTAAGCAAAGATGAAATGGATTCACATGTAAATTGGGAGCTTGATGCTATGTCTAAATCAACATTAGTTCTTTTTAATTTTTTAGGAGGTTCTTTTTCTCCAATTTCATTACTAGAGTTAGGTTTAAATTGTAAATCAAAAAAAGCTTTAGTTGTATGTGAAAGAGGCTTTTATAAATACAACTATGTTCAAACTTTATGTGTTAAATATAATATCCCTTTTTTTGAGACATTAACAGATGTAATAAATAACCTTAACAAATAAAAATATGAATGCTTTACTTTTAACAGACGGATACAAAACAGGACACCACCAACAATACCCAAAAGGTACACAAGAAGTGTATTCAAATTGGACACCACGTAGTAATAAATACGCGCCTAAAGGATGTGAAAAAGTACTTTCTTTTGGTCAGCAATATGTATTTCAATGGTTACATGACTTTTTTCAAGATAACTTCTTTAGTAAAGATAAGTTTAAAGTTTGCAATGAAATTAAAGAAGAGCTTTCTATGTATTTGGGAGCCGATTATGATGTTACTCATTTTGAAGCCTTACATGATTTAGGTTATTTGCCTATAAAAGTTAAGTCATTAAAAGAAGGAGTCGAAGTTCCTGTAAAAGTTCCAATGTTAACTGTAGTAAATACATTACCTGAATTTTATTGGATTACTAATTTTCTAGAGACTATTTTGTCTACTATGTTGTGGCAGCCAATGACTTCAGCTTCAATTGCACTATGTTATAAACGAATCTTTAAAAAGTGGGCCTTGTTAACAGATAATGAAAATTTAGGTTTTATTGATTTTCAAGGGCATGATTTCTCTATGCGAGGCATGGGTGGATT
>WTKB01000310.1:0-1393 GCA_011524575.1 Aquimarina sp. | reverse complement strand
AGTAGAGATGGTAAGTTGGTTATTAGACCTGATAGTGGAGATCCTGTTGATATTATATGTGGGGAATATATGGAGATTGGAGGAGTAACCCCAAAAGATAAAGGAGTTGTTGAGTTGCTTTGGGATATTTTTGGAGGAACTGTTAATGAGCAAGGTTTTAAAGTTTTAGATCCTCACATAGGGGCTATTTATGGAGACAGTATAACAACCGAAAGAGCAGAAGCTATTTGTAAAAGATTATACGATAAAGGTTTTGCTTCAACAAACGTTGTTTTAGGAATAGGATCTTTTACTTATCAATTTAATACACGTGATACTTTTGGTTTTGCAATGAAGGCTACTTCAGTGGTAGTGAATGGTGAGCGAAGAGAAATTTTTAAAGACCCGATAACTGATAGTGGTGTTAAAAAATCAGCTAAAGGTTTAGTTAAAGTTGAAAAAATAAATAATGAATTTGTTTTAGTAGATCAGGTTAGCTTAGCTGAAGAAAATGAGGGTGAGCTTCAATTGATTTATGAAAATGGGGCCTTTTTTAACAGTGAAAATTTACAATCAATTAGAGAACGAATTAATACGATATTGTAATAATGATATACAAAACTAAAAAATTTAATGACGGTCAAGTTACTGCTATTGTAGAAGGTAGTGGTAACTTGGAAGTTGTTGTTAAAGGGAATTCTTATGAGGATTTATTCTTGGCAGCCTCGATAAAAGAAGCATGGTCCGAGAAAAATAAACTGAATAAAACTTTAACAGCATCATTAACAATTCTATGTTTAATTGCTCAACGTTCAGATAGAAGGTTCAATGAAGGAGAATCTTTTGATTTGAAAGTAGTTGCAAATTTTATCAATTCAATGAATTATGACGAGGTGAAAATATTTCATCCGCATAGTGATACTTCAATTGCATTAATAAATAAAGCTTCAAAAATTTCTCATTTCACTTACGTAGAAAAAGTCTACCAAGAATTAGGAAATCCTGTTTTAGTAAGTCCAGATGCAGGGGCTTACAAAGCGACTTTTGATATTGCAAAAAAGTTAGGAGCCTCCTTGGTGCCTTCAAATAAAGTTCGTGTTAATGGGGAACCTTTAATTAGTATTCAAGGAGATGTTAATGCTAAGGAATGTTTGATTATTGATGATTTAGCTGATGGCGGAAGGACGTTTAAATTTCTAGCTAAAGCTTTAAAAGACCAAGGAGCTAAAAAAGTATTTTTATATGTTTCTCATGGACAGTTTAACTACGGTTTTAAAGAGCTTAAAGAGTATATTGATCATGTTTATTGTACCAATAGTTTTAGAGATATTGAGGATAATTATGTAACCCAATTTAAAATTTCGTAATTTATCCCCACAAAGGATTTTATGTTTAAGCGTACTTTTTCACTTCG
>WTKB01000252.1 GCA_011524575.1 Aquimarina sp. | reverse complement strand
ACCAAGCACCGCTCGGTAATAGTTTATAAGGCTACTGCCGTTGCTAGCGACAGTCTTTGACTGGTTGCTTAAAACGAGTAAACATACAAAACTATCCTATTGACAAGGTAGTTTTGTGTTTTCGTCATATTTGTTGGTACTCGTTAAAAACGAGCACTAGCGCTATCTGGGGTAAAATACATCGATTTTACTATGACTTTTTTTATATTAATAGTAAATACAGAGATAAATTTTTAAAATATCAAGAAAAGTTAAAATGACATAGTGTCTTTCTTAGGTAACTTAATTAATAGGTTTACGCCCTAATCTTTTGTAGACAAGAAATCTGAAGTTTAAACGTATTTTTTTATTTCAAATGTAAAAGTTAAGCCGAGCTTACTTGTTTTAAATATAATGTTCTAATTTCGTTAAAAATTTAAACATTATATTATGAAACAAATTATTTTTCTAGCAGTTTTTGCTTTAGTTACTTTTAAATCTCATGCCAAATTAAAAATTCCTGTATGTATACCATGTGAGAAAATTGATATGGTGACAGATTTACCTAATGATGAAAACTTGAAAGAAGGTGGGGATTATTTGAACCTTGGATATTTACATAAAGAGTTTGGTGTTGTATATATTCCTGCTTGGAACAGTGATGGAAAGTATGTTCTTACTAATGAAAATGAAGATGTTTACTACGAACTTTCAGAAGAGGATTTAGAAAAACTTAAGGAAACATATAATTTAGAAATTTCGAGTAATCCTTTATCTTTTTGGAAAAAAATTGGAGGGAAAATTATTTATTTAGGATTAATTGGATTTGTGATTTGGGGCTACCTTTCTAAAGATGATGAAAACGATGAATAAACTTTATTCTTCAAAATAAAATTTTGGGATTTATTTTAAATTATTAATCTACTCCCGCTCGGTAACAGTTTATAAGGCTACTGCCAGTTTTCAACTTGTAGCCACTAACACAAGTACACATACAAAAACCATCTAATTATAGTGATTAGGTGGTTTTTTAGTTTAAAAATTGTATTAGTTTATTAAGTATGTTAGCACTTGTAAAATGAGTTCTTCAAAACCCAAGATTTTATATATTTACACCGTGATTACTTAGGGAGTATTAATGCTATAACCGATAGTGATGCACAGCTCATTGAAAAAACACATTACAGTGCTTGGGGAGAGGTACTAGACCATTGGTCAGTAAATGAAAGTGACTCAGCAGTAACATCGAGCGAAGACACTAGGACATCGAGCGAAGCCGAGATGGAAAGCACAACCGAGATGCTACTAGGAAGAGGCTACACCAGTCACGAACATTTTGCAAGTGTAGGCCTTATTCACATGAATGGCCGTATGTACGATGCCCAACTAGGAAGGTTCCTAAGCCCCGATAATTTTATACAAGATCCTTTTAATACGCAAAGTTTTAACAGGTATGGGTATGCTTTTAATAACCCTTTAAAATTTAATGACCCTAGTGGGGAGATAGCCTGGTTTATTCCTGTTATAGGCGCACTAGTTGGTGCTTACTTAGGCGGTAGTGTCGCTAATGGTTCATTTGACCCTACACAGTGGGATTGGCAAAGTGCTGATACTTGGGTAGGAATAGTGTTAGGTGGTGTTTTTGGAGCTCTTGGAGCTACTTCAATTGCAAATGGTACGGGGAGTTTAATTGTATCTGGTGGTGTGAATGCCGGTAAAGCAGGTTTTGTTACGTTAGGTAAAATTACAGTTACTAAAACTGGAGCTACAATTGCAAGTGTTTTAGGTCAAATAGCAAGTATCGCTTTTAATCCTACAACCAAACAACAGGAAGAAGAACAAACTAATGAGCTAGAACAATTAGAGCAAGAGTTATCCCAAGAAAGCCCTGAGTGGATTGTTGAAACAGGACCTGCTGAAATGACTTTTCTTGGGTCTGATGAAGTGATAGATACTGTACAATCAAACTTAGGTTCTTATCAAAGCTTTTCTATGAGTGGAGTATTGGGAGGTGGTATTGGTCTTGAATTTGGTGTTGTTTCTGATGGAACAGGTTCATCATCATTGTTTTTTACTTTTTCTGGTCATGCGGGATTATCAGGTGGATTTAGCTATAATAAAGGGGTGATAACGCCTCAAGGAAATCATCAATTTGTTGTAAGTGATTTTGAAGGGGATGGTGCAGGTTGGGAAGCAAGTTTGTTAATTTTTGGTGTTACTGAATCAGGTAATTTTATTGATAGAAATACTCAAAAGTTTGGAGATTATGGTGAAAATAAAAGAGGATATTTAACAGGGTCAGGGTCTATTGAGCCTCAAATACCTAAAAAGTTTTCAATAGGAGCATCTATTTTTAGATCAAAAACTTGGACTTTTCTAAATTTAAGATAATGGAAGAAATTAAATTAGGTCTACTTTCTAAGACAATATTAATTGCTTTAGTTTTAGTTATAGTTGTGGCACTTATTTATAAGAGGTCTAACTCTTTTGCAGGTATATATGAATCTGATTTAAATGAGGATTACACTGGGTTGGTTTTGAAAAAGGAAGTACAAAAACACAACCACGGAGCAAGGGTAATTTATTTAGGCTATAAACCTATTTTGATTGATAGTAATTTTTATGAACTTATTGATATAGGTGATTCTATTTCAAAAAAGAAGGGGGAATCAGTTATTCATTTGTTTAAAACAAATGGTAAAATACATCAATTTGACTTTAACTTTTTTTATAGTAATAGTAAATACAGAGATAAATTTTTAAAATATCAAGAAGAGTTAAAATTACATTGAGTTTTTTACTAAATTTTCATTAAATGAATTTTTTTAAAATAATACCAAATTATATTTTTTTTACAGTAGCAAATAGGCATTTCAAAAAAGAAGGTGAAGATGCTTTTACTGGTGTTTTAGCGGTAAGTTTTTTCTTTTTTATGGTAGAAGTTACTTTTTTGTATATATTATTGGAGTTGCTTGGCTCCAGCCTAAAAGAATTGCCATATTCGGAATTAGTACCTATTGTTTTAATGATAGGTACATTTTTAGCTGTAAAAAAAATCTATAAAAACAAGTATCCTAAGTTTGCAAAAACATGGAAACAAGACTCTATTTTCTATAAAATACTTGGCTTTATTTATGTTATAATTTGTTTTTTATTTCCAGTGATAATTGGTGTTGTTTTTAAAAATTTTATGGGTATTTAAAAAATAGAACCTGATGGCCCAGATAGCGCCCCAACCCTTAACTAAAAACAAACGTTGCTAGCGATAGTCTTTGACTGATTGCCCACTAAAACGAGTAAACATACAAAACGATCCTATTGACAAGG
>WTKB01000223.1 GCA_011524575.1 Aquimarina sp. | reverse complement strand
CCAGTGACCTTCGGGTTATGAGCCCGACGAGCTACCTACTGCTCTATCCCGCGATGTGTGTTGCAAATATATGAATTTTATAATGATCTAAACAAACTATTTTATTTTATTTTTAAATAATTTATCCAATAAACTGAAAAAGAGCAGTTCACACTAAGAACTTGTTTAAACAAACTCTTAATTGACATATTCTTCCAATTCTTCTTGTAAATTTTCCCATGTAGAAAGTAAATCTGAAACCTTTTTCTTTTTTTGTTCATAAATACTAAAGAACTCTGGGTCTGTGGACATTTCTTCATAGTTTTCCGCTAATTGCAAATCCATCTTTTCGATTTCGTTCTCTAATTTGCTTATCTTAGATTCTGTGTTACTGACCTTATTTTGTAGTGCTTTAATTTTCTTTTGGGTTTCAAAATCATTTTTTTTATTTGATTTATCTATAGCATTTGCTTTAACACTAGAGGCACTTGAAACTCCTTTTTTTTCAATAGATTTAGAAGATTTCTCTACCTCTCGCATATTTTCCATCTGTCGTTCTTGCAGGTAATAATCGATGTCTCCTAAATACTCTTTGATTTTTTGATCTCGGAACTCATAAATTTTATCTGTAAGTCCTTGTAAGAAATCACGATCGTGAGATACTAATAATAATGTACCTTCAAACTTCGCTAAGGCTGCTTTTAATACATTTTTCGATTTAATATCTAGGTGGTTTGTTGGCTCATCCATTATTAGTACATTAAATGGTTGCAACAACATTTTACAAAGTGCAAGTCGGTTACGCTCTCCACCAGAAAGTACTTTTACCTTCTTCTCTACATCATCACCTTGAAACAGAAAAGCTCCTAAAAGATCCCTAACCTTGGGTCTTGTAGTTGCATTGGCAGCATCTATCATGGTATCTAGAAGTGTTTTCTCTCCATCCAAATATTCAGCTTGATTTTGTGCAAAGTATCCAATTTGAACATTGTGCCCCTTTTTAATAGCCCCTGTACCTTGAATTTCATCAACAATAAGCTTGGCAAGTGTAGATTTCCCTTGACCATTCTGCCCTACAAAAGCTACTTTAACCCCTCTCTCTACAAGAAGGTTTACATCTTTTAAAATCGTTTTTTCTCCATAAGATTTACCTACTTTTTCAAGTTCTAAAACTACTTTCCCAGGTTGTACACTCACAGGGAATTCTATACCCATTACAGCAGTATCTTCACTATCAACAACAATACGTTCGACCTTATCAAGCTTTTTGATTAAAGATTGTGCCATTGAAGCCTTTGTAGCTTTACTTCGAAACTTCTCAATTAGTTTTTCGGTATGTTCTATTTGTTTGGCTTGGTTCTTTTGACTTGCTAATTGTTGTACTCGTAACTCCTCTCTAAGAACCAAATACTTTGAATAAGGTTTGTTATAATCATAGATTTTCCCTAAAGAAATCTCGATCGTACGATTGGTTACCTCATCTAAAAACATCTTATCATGAGAGACAATAACTACCGCCCCGCTATACGACTTTAAAAAATGCTCTAACCAAATAATAGATTCGATATCTAAGTGGTTGGTAGGCTCATCCAAAAGTAAAATATCATTACTTTGTAAAAGTAATTTTGCGAGTTCAATACGCATACGCCAACCTCCAGAAAAAGTATCTGTCAATCGGTTAAAATCATCGGGTTTAAAACCTAAACCTAATAAAATTTTCTCGGTATCAGCTTTGTAGTTGTATCCTCCAATAATCTGATAATGTTGCGTAGCATCACTTACATTTTGAATAAGTTCTGTATAATCGTCCGATTCATAATCGGTTCTTGAAGCAAGTTCTAGATTAATTTGCTCCATTTTACGCTCCAAAGATTTAATCTCTTCAAAAGCCTCATAAGCCTCTTCTAAAACCGTACGCCCTTGCACAAAGTCAATATCTTGTTTTAAGAAGCCCATTTTTATGGATTTCTCAATAGCAAGTTGCCCTGTATCAGGCGAAAGCTCCCCAGAAAGCACTTTAAGCATCGTGGATTTTCCTGCACCGTTTTTCCCCACAAGACCTATACGATCTCCCGCAGAAATTTTATAAGTAATTTGTTCAAATAGAAATTCCCCAGCAAAGGAAACCGATAAGTTGTGAATATTTAACATACAAGAAAATCGTTAAGTGATGTCGTACTTTTTATTGGCACTGAATTTTATTTACTCGGTTTTGATGTCTTCCACCTTCAAAAGGAGTTTCTAAAAATACTTTTACCATCTCTATTGCTTGTGGTAAAGCGGTGAAACGTGCAGGAACTCCTAATATATTTGCATCATTGTGCTGACGTACCAGTGAAGCTATTTCTTTTGTCCAACAAAGACCTGCACGTACACCTGCATATTTATTAGCAGTCATACACACTCCATTAGCACTTCCACAAATTACAACACCAAAATCTACTTGTTTTTCATCTACAGCACTTGCAACTGCATGAGCAAAATCAGGATAATCTACACTTGCATCTGAGTTTGTACCATAGTTAACAACTTCATGTCCTTGACTTTCTAAAAAAGTCACTATAGCATTTTTATAATCTGTTCCTGCATGATCATTACCAATAGCTATTTTCATAAATTTATAAAGTTTACTAGAAATACCTTTTTTAAAGGTTCTAAAATTATACGCACTACAAAAATAGGATTCCTAACGCACTTACTTCTATTTTTTTATAAAATTCAAGATGATTGTGCTTTTATTTTAACCATTTTTTGTTTGTAATATCTCTTATTAGCGATATAAACAACCCGTTTCACTTCACAAAACACTTTTGATTTATCTTTATTGGTAAGTTGTACCGTTTTTTCAATTTCTGTATGATTACGCGTTTTAAGAATCTCTTTTATATTTTTTATTTCGTCATCAGTCACATTAAAATCAGCATACAAATCTACGCGAGCGGGTTTCTTATAAGCTATTTGTGCTGATTTATCCCAAACCACATAATCTTTTCCAAGTAAATGCACAAATTGACTAACAGCAATGGGGTCAACGGCAGCATACATACTTCCTCCAAAAATAGTTCTTGCAAAATTTCGGTTTTTATAACTAATTGGTAACTTGATCTGAATGTATTTTAAATCCTTAGAAAGCTCTTGTATTTTAGCTGTTGTTCTTGAATACATCGGAGAGTAATTAAAAATATATTTAAATAAAATATGTTTCTTTTCTCCAAAAAGAGGCAATACATGGTTTCTTACAAAATGATAAAAACTCATACAACTATTATTTAAGGGTAATACCAATTAATCTTTAAAATCGATATAATAAATCGTTTCTTTTTCCTTTCTA
>WTKB01000303.1 GCA_011524575.1 Aquimarina sp. | reverse complement strand
AAAAGTAGAGCGTAATGTATTTGAATCTTTTATGGAGAGCGTGTGCGGTAGATTAGGTTTAAAAGTGATTGGTGTTTTTATAAAAAGAAGTTCCAAACTAATCCAAACCGTACAATAAAATCTCTTGTAGGGTATCCAGGGGCTACTTCAAGTGTGTTTTGGTTAAACACATGTTGGAAGTTTTCTAAAGAAAAGAAAATTCGTGTTTGTTTTACTTGTAAATTCATAAAGAGGTCTGTTAGCGGAATAGGTAAACGATTGCCACCAATACGAGTGGTGTTTTGCACATAATTCCCTGCAATTACAGGATCATAGCCATCTACATAAAATCCAGAAAACCATTTTGTTGTAATACCTGTTTGTACGAGTAAGGCATCTTTAAAAATTTTATCTCTAAAATAAAAACTATTACGTGTAATTATTTGAGGAATGTTATATATACTTTGCGTATCAGAATTAGTAGGTTTATTTTGAATAACTTCTTGTAATAAAAGTGTGGAACAAAGTCCAAATTTATTCCATTTAAAATCTTTAAAATATTCTAGTTTAAATACATCAATATTTCCGTCATATTGCACAGGAGTACTTACTTCAATAGGGTTTGTTGTTAATGTTTCTTGTTGTAGCACTACACGATTAAAGTAGGTGTAATTTTTAATGTTTTGATAATTTGCTTTTAGATTTCCCCATTTTTGTCCATAATAGCCAATACTTGTATAGATAGTTTTGAGGTGATCAAAGTTATTTTGCCAGTAGTAGTACAAATAGTTGCTTTGATGTAATTGTTTATTAAGTGCTACAGGTTTATTGGAAAGCTCAATATTAAAATCTAGTGTATTATCGGAATCTATTTTGTAGTTTAATGTTGTTTTTAAAGCGTAAGCATCTTTCCAAATACCATCTATGTTTTTATCAAAGTGTATTTTTGTGTTGATATTTTTATAGTTATTTTGGTAATATCCAGATATGCTTGAGTAGGTATCATTAATTCTGTTACCAACTAAAATACCTGAATTTAAGGTATCACTATTTGTACCAATTAAAATATTATCGTACCCATAATTGATATAGTGGTAGTTAGCTTTCACTCCAAAATCCCCTATTTTTTTAGTTTTGAAGTTTAAAGCTAGACGGTTTTCAAAATTTTTATAAATGGTTTTATCTGTAAAACCATCTTGATTTTGTGCTATTCCAAAGAATTCATAAGTTTGATCCTGAGAGAAATAATATTTTTTGGATTCATAGGTGAGTTCATGGCTTAATGAAACACCTGTATGTAGTTGTTTACTTAAATGATATTCTTGTTCAATAAAGTAACGTTTACCATGTAAGGTATTATCACTATTTAAAAAATTCACCTCTAGTGTGCTACGATCTTGAAATTCGGTATCTCCACTTAAAAAGGCATCACGGGCTGCTGTAGTAAGTCCACCATTTACTTGATGGAGTAAATTTTGAAAGGTATAATGTCCAAGGAGTTTGTATTTTTTATTTTTAGAGGTATAATTTAGTGTAGATCGAAACCTTTTGGTGCTCGTAAGACTATTCAAATAGCCACCGAGGGAACGCACTCCGTTAAAGGCTACCGACCAGTTTAAATTTTCGGAAGTATTTACTGTAAAAAAAGCATCCAGTTGTTGTCCCTGATTTCGGGTAGTTTTAAAATAGAGTTCGGTAAATGGAGTGGCAACATTATAGTACGAAATTTTTTCTTTTGCTGTATAGTTAAAATGACTGGTTTCAAAACCCATTTCTGGAGTGATACTTTGTTTGGAGTCAGTTTTAGAAAGAAGGGTATATGGACCACCTATATTTTCAAAGTTTAAAAGTTTGAAGTCATCTTTTCTTAAATAATTGAATTTATATGCCTTTTTCATACTTAAAGAAGTATCTATAAAAGTCGTGTCTCTTTCTCTATTAATTATTTTATAACTTCCTTTTGGGGCACGTTCTTGACGATTTTTACTATTTGAGAATTTACGCTGAAATCCTTGATTTTTTGAGGAATTATTTTTTTCAGGGGGAGTGTTTTCTGGGTTTTGCCCCCAAATAGTACAAGAACTCAAAAACAAGATATTAATTAGGAGTATTTTGATGTATTTCATTTTTGTAACAAAAGTAGGTTTACAAAAATAGTTTTTTATACGTTGAGAGTTGTAATTTTGTATGCTCATTTTGAAGACTAAATTGGTATTCATTTAAAAGTAGTAGTTACCTATGTTACTTTCTTATAAAAATAAAGATCTTTTGGAGTGTGGTACTGACGAAGCAGGTAGGGGGTGTCTTGCAGGACCTGTAACAGCTGCTGCAGTGATTTTACCTAAAGATTTTACACATCCATTACTCAATGATTCTAAGAAACTTACTTCTGCCCAAAGAGCTTTGTTGCGTCCTGTTATAGAAGAAAATGCCATTGCCTATAAGGTGGTACATTTAGGTTTAGAATCAATTGCTAAGTTAAATATTCTGGGAGCGTCTATAAAAGCTATGCAGCAAGCTATTTTAGGCTTACAACCTTTGCCAGAATATGTTTTAGTAGATGGGAACCGATTTTCTAAGAACTTTGAAATTCCTTTTGAATGTGTGGTAAAGGGAGATGGTAAATATTTAAATATTGCTGCGGCTTCTATACTTGCAAAAACCTACAGAGACGAACTTATGCAAGATTTAGATCAGAAATTTCCTGAGTACGGTTGGAAAAAAAATAAAGGTTATCCTACAAAAGCACACCGAGAAGCCATTGTCTCTCATGGGATTTCTATACATCACCGGCAAGGTTTTAAGTTATTACCTACACAAAAAACTTTATTTTAACCTACTTTTTGACAAAAATATGGATATTTACTCTTTATTTTAAATAGGAGATGTTAATAAAGCATAACTTCTATGTAATTTTGAAAAATGTTTTTACGTTATATATATCTGTCTTTTTTAGGCTTATTTTTAGTAACTGCCACAGGTTTGTCGGTTTCGTGTACTGATGCTAAAACTCATACGGTTGCAGATACTCCTTTACTACATCTAGCTTCCAGAGAAGCAGATGCTATTTTTGTAGTTAATAAACCTGCAACTTTTTTTGAGAAGTACATCAATGAGCATCCTATTGTTAAAGAGAACCCTAATATGGAGTGGCTCACCTATTTTAAAGATCAAAAGGCTTTAAAGGCTTTTATGCCAGAATCTTTTTTATTGAGTATTTGTTCTTTGGGTAAGCATGACTTTGGTGGGGTGATAAGTTTTGAATACTCTTCCAAGCGTACGATTTTAAGTTTTTTAGAACGTAATAATGCACAGAAATTCACTTATAATCAAGAAGAATATTATTTTATTACAACACCTAAAGGAGGGTTTTACGTGACCTTATTAGATGGTTTTTGTGTGGTTACTTCTCATAAATTGTTTTTAGAAAATCGCATTCGTCAATTTATTACTGAAGCTTCTGCTATTTCTCCTGCGTTGATTAAAGCTTATCGAAGTTTAAGTTTTAATACCGAAGTTTCTTTGCTTGTAGATAATACTTCTATAGATGCTTTAAAGCATTTTTTAGGCTTAAAAAATATTTTTCCTACATCTTTATGGTCTAGTGGTTGGTCTGGAGTTGATTTTACTATGAATCAGAATGCTTTGCTCAGTGAAGGGGTGTATCAGCCCAAAGATTCTATTTCTGATTTTTCATATATATTCAAAGGAGTAGAAGCACTATCAAATTCTATTCAGCAAGTTGTTCCGTCAAAAATACATTCTTTAAGTTCTTATACTTATGATGATTATGCTATTTTAAAAGAAAATATCTCAGATTATAACAATAAGTCTATAGAGTTTAAAAGTACTTTTTTAGATGAGTTTCTAAAAAATATAGATGAGGTAAGTACTTTTGAGAATACATCAGGACGTTATGTCGCTTTTCGTACTATCGATGAAGATATTGAACTTTCCAAATTGTCCTTAGGATATTCAAAATATGAAACTTATCGATCCTTAGAGGTTTATAAGTTAAAAAATGCAATAGATTTTGGTAAGAAGTTACATCCATTACTTTCTAATAATCAACACTACGAATATTTTGTGCGTAATGGCGAATACTTGTTATTTGCCTCTTCATTTAAAGCAATAAAAGCATACATAGGCATCATAAAAACGAAAGATTTTTTAATCAATACCCATTGGTTTTCTAATTTTTACTCACATCTTTCTAGACAATCTAATGTATTTGTTTTGCAAAATAATAAGGAGGCTTTAAAACAGTTGTCTTTTACAGAAGAAAGTGCTGCTAAAAAAATAAAATTATCTGGTTTTGATTATAGTGCCTTTCAGTTGATTTCCGATGATGATTTTAGTCACATCAATAGTATTTTATTTAAAGTACCTTATGTAGCTTCTAGCTCTAAGTTTAGTTTAGTAAATACCTTGGATCTAGACACAGATATGGTAGCAGGTCCATGGATCGTAACCAGTCATTTAACAGGTAAAAAGGAGATTTTAGCTCAAGATCGTGAAAATTATTTATATCAATTTTCCAGCTCTGGAAAACGATTATGGAAGAAACAACTGGATGCGACAATTCTTGGTGATATCATTCAAGTTGATCGTTATAAAAATAAAAGACTTCAATTGGTTTTTGCAACTCAAAAAAGTATTTATTTACTTGACCGTAATGGAAAAGATGTAGCTGATTTCCCTGTAAGGCTAAAAGCACCTTGTACACAACCAATTGCTGTTTTCGATTATGATAATAATAGAAATTACCGTTTAGCTCTAGTTCAAGATAGTATAGTTACGTTACTGAGTATTAATGCAAAAAAAATTAAAGGTTTTAGTTATGAAAATTCAGCAAATGCTCCGTTATTACAACCAGTGAAGCATATTCGTGTAGGTACGAAAGATTATTTAGTGGTGAATAATGCCAGTTTAGGTGTTCAGTTTTTAAATCGTAAAGGAGAAAATCGCATAACTATTAATACTTCAAAACCAGTGAAATCGCTTAACGAGTGGTCGTGGTATAAAGGAGCTTTTAGTAGCATCACCTCAGAGGGGATATTGTTGCAAATTAACGAGCAAGGTGTGCTTACTCAAAAGAAAGTAAAAGGAGCATTCTCAAAAGTATGGTGGGATAGTTCCTCAGATTTTAGCGTGTTAAAGTCTAATAATGTATTGGATGTTAACTCCAATAGTATTTCATTAAATGCCTCTAATAGCTATGATCTTCCTTTGATACATACTGTTAAAAGTAAAAAGGTAGTAAGTATCACTAATAGTAAAAATCAGGAAGTATGGCTCTTTGACGCAAAGGCAAACCCACTAAAAGGAACGCCTATTTATGGGAGATCACAGGCATTGATTACGTACTTAAGTGATAAAAAAGGGTATTTTATAGTCGTTCAAGGAGATAAAGATGCTATTTTCATCTATCAATATTAGCTTTTAAACAAGCTCTTAGTTTTTTCTATTTGTAATGATAAAAAAGTTGATTACAATAATTTTAGATATTAAACGGTATTATTAGATTGAAAAACTTTCTAAATTCAATACTTTGAAATATATTAGCTAAAAATTACATAAAAATTGGCGACAAACGTATATTATACCTTCTTTTTTTACTTTTTTACTTTCTATAAGTACTAAAGCGGGGGGGTGTTTTATAATTGTGACACAATATAACTTAAAATCCCGATTTTTTAATCGGGATTTTTTTGTATAGTGTAAAATAGGAAAAAAGAGGTTTAATACCATTTTTAATGATTTATGAAAAAACATATAGGGATTCAAGGGATTCAAGGTTCGTACCATCATCAAGTAGCACTTTCTTATTTTGGTGAAAACATCACCATTGATCCTTGTTTATCTTTTAAAGAATTAGTCGATAATATCGTAAATGGTGTTTCAACAGATGCTGTAATGGCCATAGAAAATTCTATTGCAGGTTCTATTATTCCTAATTACGCTTATATCGATGACCATGATCTTATTATTTGTGGAGAGTATTATTTGCCGATACATCATTGTTTGATGGCTTTAGAGGGGCAGTCTATTTCTGATATTAAAGAGGTATATTCTCATCCCATGGCATTATTACAGTGTAAAGATTTTTTCAGAAAAAATCCACATATTAAACTTGTAGAAGATATCGATACTGCAGAGGTTGCTAAGCGTATTTCCGAGCAAAAACTTAAGGGGATTGCTGCTATTGCTAGTAGTATAGCTGCGGATATTTTTGGACTACAAATTTTAGCAAGAGAGATACAAACGATAAAAAATAATAGTACACGTTTTTTTGTAATTTCTAATTCTAAGACTAAATTAATAGCCCCAGAAAATGCCAATAAAGCTTCTTTAAAGTTTGTATTAGATCATAAACAAGGAAGTTTAGCTGCAGTTCTCAATGCTCTTAGTCATTGTGGCTTAGACCTTACTAAAATTCAGTCACTTCCTGTAATAGAAACGCCTTGGCAATATGCCTTTTTTGTAGATGTAACGTTTACACAGGCTAAAGATTATTTAAAAGCCATTCAGCTCCTAGAAATGATGACTACTCATCTAAAAGTATTAGGACTTTATAAAAAACATAATATTTTGTAAGTCATGTCTATTTTACCTGCAAAACGCTTAAATAGCGTTAAAGAATACTATTTTTCAAAAAAATTAAGAGAAGTTGCCCAGTTGCAAAAATCGGGTAAAGAAATTATCAATATGGCTATTGGTAGCCCAGATTTAGCTCCTCCCAAAGAGGTACTTTCTGCTATAGAAAGTGCTTTACACTTACCAGGGATGCATAAGTACCAAAGTTATCAAGGATTGCCAGAACTTCGTAGTGCAATAGCAGGTTTTTATCAAACTAATTATGGGGTGATTTTAAATTTAGATACTGAGGTATTGCCACTTATGGGGTCCAAAGAAGGAATTATGCATATTTCTATGGCTTTTTTAAACTCAGGAGATCAGGTGCTTATTCCAAATCCAGGTTATCCTACTTATGCTTCTGTAACAAAATTATTACAAGCTGACCCTATCTATTATGAGCTTTGTGAAACTTCACAGTGGCAACCAGACTTTGAGGCTTTAGAGGCTATGGATTTATCTAAAGTTAAACTGATGTGGGTGAATTACCCACATATGCCAACTGGAGCAAAAGCAAAAAAAAGTACTTTTGAAAAGGCAATAGCTTTTGCAAAAAAGCATGATATTTTACTGATAAATGATAATCCTTATAGTTTTATTCTAAATTCGGAACCACTAAGTATTTTGAGTATTGATGGAGCAAAAGAAGTTGCTCTAGAGTTAAATTCACTTAGTAAAACCTTTAACATGGCAGGTTGGCGTGTAGGAATGTTACAAGGTGCTCAAAAGTATATATCAGAGGTCTTAAAGGTAAAAAGCAACATGGATAGCGGTATGTTTAAAGGCTTACAAATAGGTGCTATTGCTGCCTTACAATTAGGAAAAGAATGGTATGATAAAATGGATGTTATTTATGTAGAACGTCGGTTACTTATTTGGCAACTTGCAGATATTTTAGGTTGTACCTATGAGAAAGAGGCTGTTTCCGGAATGTTTGTTTGGGCAAAACTTCCATCAGATTTGCGTAGTGCTGAAGAATTAGTTGATGATTTACTTTATAATCATAATATATTTATAACACCTGGTAGTATTTTTGGTAGTGCAGGGTCGCGTTATATTCGTTTTTCACTTTGTGTAAATAAAGAGGCTATTGAAAAAGCGATAGCTGTTTTAAAGGCGGCAAAATCAGTTTAAGGTTAATTATAAAACAACGGTTATGAATGTATTTATTTTTGGAGTAGGACTCATTGGAGGATCATTAGCTTTAGATATGAAATCTTTATTTCCTAAAGTTGTGATTTATGGTATAGACCAAGATTTACAAAATTTAGCCTATGCAAAGGCTAATGGTGTTATTGATCATATGGCGGCTTTTGAAGATTTACCTAAAGCTGATGTGGTTGTTTTATCAGTGCCCGTAAATGTTATTGTAAAAAAAATAAAGGATATTCTTGATGTAGTTTCAGAGAATTGCTTGGTCTTTGATGTAGGATCTACTAAAGAAGGTATTTGTAAGTGCATAGAAAGTCATCCAAATAGAGAAGTTTTTTTGGCAGCACATCCTATTGCTGGTACAGAGTTTTCGGGTTCAGAAGCTGCATTACATCATCTATTTCGTGGCAAAGCAAATATTTTGTGTGAAATAGAAAAAACAGGTGAAGCTCAAAAAAAATTAGCTTTAGATTTATTTAAAAAAATGGGAATGCGTATTCGTTATATGCAGCCTGCACCACATGACAAACATATTGCTTATGTGTCGCATTTATCTCACGTAAGTTCGTTTATGTTAGGTAAAACGGTGATCGAGGAAGAAAAAAATGAGAAAAATATTTTTGATATGGCTGGTAGTGGATTCGCCTCTACAGTAAGGCTTGCTAAAAGCTCTCCTGCGATGTGGACACCTATTTTTGATCAAAATAAAGATAATGTGGTACAAGCTCTCGAAGAGTATATTCAAAATTTAACCACTTTTAAAACCCTTCTAGAAACAGGTCAAAAAGAGGCTATTTTTGAAGAAATGCAAAATACAAATAAGATAAAAGCTATCTTGGAGGGAATTAATAAATAATTAGAATTTTATAGATTAGAATAGATAAAAAAATGGAAAACAAAAAAGAACTTAGAAATTGGCTAGATGCTTATAAATTAGATCATCCACTTGTAATTGCAGGTCCTTGTAGTGCTGAGACCGAGGAGCAAGTAGTAAAAATTGCTCATCAGTTAAAAGATACTGATGTAACAGCACTTAGAGCAGGAATTTGGAAGCCAAGAACTCGTCCAGGAAATTTCGAGGGAGTAGGATCTTTAGGTTTAAAGTGGTTACAAACGGCTAAAAAAGAAACAGGATTACTTACGGCTACAGAGGTGGCAAACCCACACCACGTAGAACTTGCTTTAAAGCATGATGTAGATATTTTATGGATCGGTGCTAGAAGTACGGTATCTCCGTTTATTGTACAAGATATTGCTGATGCTTGTAAGGGAATTAAGAATCCAGTACTTATTAAAAACCCTATTAATCCAGATTTAGCTTTATGGCTTGGAGCTGTAGAACGTTTTTATACTGCAGATGTTAAGAATTTAGGAGTAATTCATAGAGGATTTTCAACTTATGAAAAAACCAAATATCGTAACATTCCAGAGTGGCAAATTCCGATTGATTTAAAAGCGAAGTTCCCAGATCTTCCTGTTATTTTAGATCCATCACATATTGCAGGTCGTAGAGATATTATTCAAGATCTTTGTCAAACAGGTTTAGATTTAAACTTTGATGGAATGATTATCGAGAGTCATTATGACCCTGATAATGCTTGGAGTGATGCCAAACAACAAATCACTCCAGAAGTACTTATCCAAATCATGAATGATTTAAAGGTACGTCAAGAAAAGGGAGGTACAGAAGCTTATAAACATGCTCTTGCAGATTTAAGAGCAAAAATTGATGTTGCTGACCAAACTATTATCCAGTTATTAGCAAAACGTATGGGTATTTCTGATCAGATAGGTAAAGTAAAATTAGAAAACAATGTTCAAATTTTACAAAATGATCGTTGGAATAGCATTAAAAATAAAATGTTAGCTGATGGTGATCAAATGGGACTAAGTAATGAGTTTGTAGAGAAAGTATATGCAGCCATTCATCAAGAGTCTATCAATCATCAACATAATGTGTCTAAGTAATCGCACCTATTATGTGATGCCAATTGTGATTTGAAATAACTATAAAGTAATACCAATTGGTGTAATCCGTTTATTATTCGTAATAACGTATAAATGCTTGATTACAATAATTTTAAAGTGAAGAAAATAGTTTATTTTCTTCACTTTTTTTGCAAAATGGTTTAAATATTAAAAAATAAAAATTAATGAAAGTAACCCTTAATAGAGTAAACGACAACTTCCATTTTCAAGTAAAGAATGACCGTGGCTATGTGGTGGATTTAGATAAAAGAGCCATTCAAGGTGGTGATGATTTAGGAGCAAGTCCTATGGAGTTATTACTAATGGGAGTAGCAGGTTGTAGTGGGATCGACATCATTGGAATTTTAAATAAACAACGTCAAACTATTGAGACTTTTATAATGGAAGTGGATGGTGCTAGAGAGAAAATAGGCGATGCGTCTCCATTTAAACAAATAGCTGTAGATTTATATATTACAGGTGAAGTAAATCCTGCAAAAGCTTTAAAAGCAGCTGATTTATCTTTTGAGAAATATTGTTCAGTATCTAAGACTTTAGAGCCTACTGCCCAAATTACTTACAAAGTATATGTAAACGGAGAACTTGCAGAGGTTCATTCAAAATAGAATATTTCATAAAATAATTTAATTTTGAAGGATATATAATATGCAATTTTGTTGAACTTGACGTGTATTATTTAGAGCTTGTTTAAAGGTACTACTTCCTGTAATCCAAAATTTTAAGAACTTAGATCACTTTAAAAGGATTTATATATCTCTAGGTGTGCTCATCATTTAAAAGTAAACCAATACCTTAAACTTTTGAATTACAGTTTGTATTCCCTTTAAACAAGCTCTTAAGCGTAAATTATAATTTTAAGTTTTTGAATGCTAGTTCAAATATTCTTTAAATATGTGCTTACATATCTTGAACACTTCTAAATTACTGTTAACTCCAACAATAGTGTAAGTTCCACAAAATAATTTGTAAATTAGCTGCAT
>WTKB01000101.1 GCA_011524575.1 Aquimarina sp. | reverse complement strand
AAAGAAAGTTGTACCTTATTTTTTTGTTCTGGTTTTAATTGAGTGAAATTTTTACGAAATAAATCTTGTGCTAATTTATTGTAACTAACTGATAGAGTAGACTCATCATCACTTTGTTGCTCGATACTTTCAAGAGTATCTCTAAAAACAGTCGTTGCACGCCTCTTTTCTTCATTATCTGTTGCATCTTTCATGGAAAGATCCCATTGCAATAAAGCCTCTTTTATAAGTGCAGCTTTTCTTGTTCGAAAAGCAGAAATAAGCTCTTGGTCAATCAAATTGTCCAACCTATTATCTTGTTCGTTAGTATTTCGTGAATTATTTTCTGTTTTAGCCATATACTGAACTATTATTTGAGAACATGTTTAGAGCATATTTAAACACACTTCTATATTCATACCGATTAAAAGCTCTTAATTCTTTTATTTGAACAAAAAAACAAGAACATGCTTCAAAATAATGTAAAATACGATGGTAAACAAAAAATCACTTATTTTTGAAGTATCGATGAATTTTAAAATACATAGGTTGTGCTATTACAATTAAACATTCAAAATTTTGCATTAATTGAATTTCTTGAAGTTAATTTCTCTGATGGATTCTCGACAATCACTGGAGAAACAGGTGCAGGTAAATCACTTATACTGGGTGCACTTGGGCTTATTCAAGGAAAACGTGCAGAAAATAGACTTGTTCCTAAAAATGGTAAAAAATGTATTGTAGAAGGAATTTTTAAGATTGACAAATACGATCTTAAAAACTTTTTTGACACTCAGGAACTCGACTACAGTGATGAAATCCTAATTCGTAGAGAACTTTCTACTACAGGGAAATCACGAGCTTTTATCAATGATGAACTGGTCAATTTAGCTACACTTTCCTTTCTTGCAGAAAAATTAATAGATATTCACAGTCAACATCAAACCTTAGAAATTACCCAAACTGATTTTCAGTTTAAAGTACTGGATGCACTTTCTAATACACAAAAAGAAATTCAAACGTATAAAATCGGATTTTTAAAATATCAAAAAGAAGTATCAAAATACAATAAACTACTAGGAGATAAAGCACAATTACAGAAAGAACACGACTTTAACAAACATCTATTTCTTGAACTTCAAGAGTCTAATCTGCAAGTTAATGAACAAAAGATCCTTGAAGAAGAACTGGATATTTTAGGAAGCACCGAACAAATTCAACACCAACTCAGTTTTGCACTAGAAGGTTTTACCAGTGAACAAGTGGGAGTTTTGGATCAATTATATGTTATCAAAACTGCATTACAAAAAATAGCTCCTATTGCTCCTAGTTACTCAGAAATTCATAAGCGTATAGAGAGTCTATGTATTGAACTTGACGATATTCAAAGTCAAACCCAAAACCAACTTGATAACCTAGATACTGACCCAGAAAAACTCACCAAAGTATCGGAAAGGCTGCAACACATCTACGCATTACAAAAAAAACATGGACTTAATTCTATTACGCAATTACTTGAACTCCAAGACGAATTAGAGGAAAAAACGCAACTTTCACAGAACATCGACAAACATCTTAAAAACCAACAATCTATAATAAAAAACTTAGAAGAAAAACTCGATAAATTATGTAAACAAATACATCAAAAAAGAAAAAAGAGCTTACCTGTACTTGTAAAAAACCTAGAAGAGATCCTACATCAATTAGGTATGAATAATGCTCATTTTAATCCTAAACTAACACTTTCAAACACCTTTAATAAATTTGGGAAATCAGATTTTGAGCTGCTATTTTCTGCAAATAAAGGGCGTGAATTTGACACACTTAAGAATGTAGCATCAGGAGGAGAACTCTCAAGGATTGTACTTGCTATAAAGATTATACTTTCTAGACATATTGCCTTACCAACAATAATTTTTGATGAAATTGACACAGGAGTTTCTGGGGAAATTGCTGGAAAAATGGCAAACCTTTTATCACAAATGGGAAAAAGTCAACAGGTATTTAGTATTACTCATTTACCTCAAATTGCAGCTAAAGGAACACGCCAATATAAGGTTTATAAACAAGATAATGCTCAGTTTACATCAACACATTTAAAAACACTTTCTAAAAAAGAACGTATCCACGAAATTGCAGAAATGATTGGGGGTAAAAAACTCACACAAGCTGCACTTTCACATGCTGAATCTTTACTTTGTTCAGCAGCTACACCAAAATAATATTATTTATTTACATGCTATCACTTATATTTGCTGATATATTTTGATAAACAACAACACTTAATAAAACATGTCTTACAATTTATTAAAAGGTAAAAGGGGAATTATTTTTGGAGCTTTAGATGAAAACTCTATTGCATGGAAAACTGCAGAGCGTGTGTTTGAAGAAGGAGGGAGTTTTGTTCTTACAAATGCACCTGTAGCGATGCGTATGGGGAAAATCAACGAACTTGCTGAAAAAACAGGTTCACAAGTAATTCCAGCAGATGCGACAAAAGTGGAAGATCTTGAAAATCTGATAGAAAAATCAATGGAGATTCTTGGGGGGAAAATTGATTTTGTATTACACTCTATCGGAATGTCTGTAAATGTGCGTAAAAAACGCCATTATACCGATCTAAATTATTCTTTTAGTGAAAAAGGTTGGGATGTATCTGCACTTTCGTTCCATAAACTCATGCAAACACTTTACAAAAAAGAAGCTATGAACGAATGGGGAAGTATTGTAGCACTTACCTACATGGCAGCACAACGAGTTTTCCCAGACTATAACGACATGGCAGATAATAAGGCTTACTTAGAGTCTATTGCACGTAGCTTTGGTTACTTTTTTGGAAAAAACCAAAATGTACGTGTTAATACTATTTCTCAGTCGCCTACGCCAACTACTGCAGGTCAAGGAGTAAAAGGTTTTGATGGTTTTATTGCTTATGCAGATAAAATGTCCCCACTAGGAAATGCTACTGCCTTAGATTGTGCTAACTATACCGTTACTCTTTTTAGTGATCTTACTAAAAGAGTAACTTTACAGAACTTATATAATGATGGTGGATTTTCAAATACAGGGGTGAGCCAAGAAGTTATGGAACACTTTGTGAAATAATTTCACTAAGAGCTTGTTTAAACTAAATACGAACTGTAATTCAAAATTTTAAGAACTTGGATCGCTTTAAAAGTGACTTACATATCTCGATATGCACATCATTTAAAAGTAACCCAAAACTTTAAACTATTAAATTACAGTTCGTATTTAGTTTAAATTTGTTGTAAAAAAAACACTCCTATTAATCTTTAATAGGAGTGTTCTAAAATTTATTAAAAAAGAATAAACTTATTAGAAAGATTAAGCTTCTGC
>WTKB01000058.1 GCA_011524575.1 Aquimarina sp. | reverse complement strand
TATTCTGCAGTACCTTCTCTACTAGCTTGCATTGCTGTTTTTCCCTCTTCCCAGTTTGCAGGACACACCTCTCCATTTTTTTGAACATGTGTGTAAGCATCGATAAGTCTTAAAAATTCAGCTACATTTCTTCCAACAGGCATGTGGTTAATTCCTTCATGAAATACTACACCTTGTTCGTCTATTAAATAAGTAGCTCTATAAGTTACATTATCTCCTTCAAGAAGTATAGCACCTGTTTCTTCGTCAAAACCTTGCTCAGTAGCATCTAGAATATCTAGTACGCTAGCTAAATTTCTATTAGCATCAGCTACTAATGGGTAAGTTACTCCTTCAATTCCTCCTTGATCTTTAGGAGTATTTAGCCAAGCAAAGTGTACTTCTGCAGTATCACAAGAAGCTCCAATTACAATAGTGTTACGTTTTTCAAATTCTGCAAGAGCGGCTTGAAATGCGTGTAATTCTGTAGGACATACAAATGTAAAATCTTTTGGATACCAAAATAATAATACTTTTTTGTTCTTTTGTCTTGCTTCTTCTAGGATATTTATTTTACGAGTATCCCCCATCTCATCAATTGCGTTTACGCTTAAATTTGGAAATGTTTTACCTACAAATGCCATGGTTTTTCTTTTAAAATTTAACTTAAATTATTCAAGTATTGCAAATATAAGATCTAATTTAATAGTATTTTTGTAAATTGAATGAGATTTAAATTTACAATCTTTAAGATTTTTATAAAAGTAGGTATAATACCAATTGATCTTTGAAATCGCTACAAGAGCTTGTTTAAACTAGGGCAAACACATGAAATTTATTTTTGAAAAAAATGACACCTTGTAGTCAATGATTTACAAATCTAGAAGTCAAAAAAAGTCAAAAAAATGATTTATTCAAAACACTAAAAATATAGTATTAACAAATTTCGTGCGTTTGCCCTAAGTTTAAACAAGTTCTAAAATACATGGAAGTATTTATTTCTAATGCGTATCAATAAAAAAGATTTATTATAGTGATCTCAAAGATTAATTGTTGTAAGATGAAATTTATCAATGTACACGCTCTAATGTTAAAGATATTTTATAGTAGTTTATTATTCTTTATTGTATTAATTTATCCTTTGCATGCTCAGGATAAAGAGTGGGTTCCAAGGATGTCTGAATTAGAGCTTTATGATATTCTTTCAAGAGCAGAGACCTTTCAAAAGAATTATGAATTTTACAGAGCTATGGATTTGGCACAACAAGCCAAACGTATAGCTAAATACTATGAAAATAGATCAGTTCTTGCAAAAGTATATAGGATTATAGGTAAAAGTCATGAAGCTAATGGGGACTTTGGTAAAGCTACAGAAAGTTATACAAAAGCTATTGAAAACGCTAATTTCACTGAAAACAAGGATTTTAAAGCTCAAGTTTATGATGATTTAGCACAACTTACATTATTACAGAAAGTACCCACAGAACGTACTTCTTTTTATTATTACAAGGTTATTGAGTATGCTGATTCTCGTCAAGATACTTTAACATTATTTACTACTTACAATAAAATTGCTCAATTGTATTTAGTTAACAATATGTTTGATAAAGTATTTCAAGCTTTATATGAAAATAGTAAGTATGTGGATAAAATTTCCATTCCAGAACACATCACTAAGTTTAACTATTTAAATGCTTATTACTACACTAAAAAAAGAAATCAACAAAAAGCAGATTATTACATTCAAAAAATAAATTCTACAGAAATCCCTACTGGTTTTGAAGATCTTTACAAGATACGATCACTGATTTACTATGAGAATGGGAATTTTCAAAAAGCATATACCGACCTTTTAACACTTTCTGAATTTGAGAAAAATAAACTTACTAAAGAAAAATTAAAAGAAGTAAATATTGCCAATGCAAAGTTTGAGGTTGAAAATTATAAGAATAATTTAGAGCAAATCAAAGAAGATATTCAGAAAAAAGATACGGAACTTCAGCAGTGGAAAACCAGTATTTTTCTTTCAGGACTAACGCTTTTTATGACTTTTGCTTTTTTAATTTCTACGTATAGAAGTAGTTTTTTACGAAAGAAGCTCAATGCAGATCTCATGGAGAAAAATAGGCAGTTATATGAAGCTAAGGAAGCTGCTGAGCAAATTTCGAAATTAAAATCTCAGTTTGTATCTACAGTGAGTCATGAACTTCGAACACCATTGTATGGAGTTATTGGACTTACTGAACTTCTCAGAGAAAATCCCGACAGTGAAAAACGAGATAGTTATCTAGAATCTTTGCGGTTTTCTGGAAATTATTTGTTAGCTCTTATCAATGATGTACTTCAATTAAGTAAAATTGAAAGTAACGAAATTCAGGTGGAAACAGCTCCTTTTAAACTTAAATCTTTAATAGATAGTATTCAAAGTTCTTTACATAACAATAAACATAAAAATAATAACAACTTTCATGTTTATATAGATCCTAAGATTGATCCAATCATCAATGGAGATTCTGTAAGATTATCCCAAATCTTAATTAATCTTGTAGGTAATGCATTAAAGTTTACTAAAAACGGAAATGTTTGGGTAAATGTCAAAATTCGTGAGAAAACAGCTTATAATTATTTATTGCGTTTTGAGATTAAAGATGATGGTGTAGGGATTCCAAAAGAGAAACAATCTACGATCTTTGATAATTTCTCTCAGGTGAAAAATCATGAGTCTGAATACCAAGGCACAGGTTTAGGGCTTTCGATTGTTAAAAAATTGATTAAACTTTTTGGTAGTGAAATTCATCTAGAAAGTGCAGAAGGAGCGGGTTCGTGTTTTAGTTTTGAACTTAAAGTGGGGCGTACCAAGCAGAAATTAATAAATGTAGGTGAGGAAACACAAAAATTTGAGGATGTAGGTACTACAACAAAACTCAATATTCTTGTGGTTGATGATAATAAAATTAATCAAATAGTTACTAAAAATATTCTTACTAAGAAAAGTTATACAGTGACCTTATGTTCTGATGGTACTGAGGCTGTAGATGCAGCTAAAGAGAATACTTATGATTTAATTCTTATGGATTTAAACATGCCAGTTATGGGAGGGATTGAAGCTACGGAAATTATACGAGAATTTGATAAAAGAACTCCTATCATAGCATTAACTGCAGTCGAAGAAAAAGAAGTGGTAAAAAAGGCAAAGTCTATCGGAATGAATGATTTAATTGTAAAACCATATGATACACATGTTTTTTACCAAACAATTATAAAAAATGTAAATGAATCAAAATCTATTAAGATGAAATCTTAGAGCTTGTTTAAACTCACTACTTCCTGTAATTCAAAATTTTAAGAACTTGGATC
>WTKB01000319.1 GCA_011524575.1 Aquimarina sp. | reverse complement strand
CTCTAAAGTAATTTTTTTATTATAATAAAAGTTATTTTTCTTATCGTAAATCAATATCCCAGTTTTCTGATTTTTAATATCCAATTTTGGATTTTTGAACAATAATTCAAAACCTGAATTATCATAATTAAGCCCATTGCTTTGTCCTTTGACAGCTGTAACATCTTTACGTTCGACACTTTTCATTTCAATTAAATTCAAGCCTTTATGATTAATAAAACAAAAATATTTTATCATTCCGTCCATACTTTTATCATTAACAATAGCCCAACCTTTAATATAAATAGAATCTTTACCGTTCGTGCTATGCTTTTCTAATTTCACTCTACTTCCAGTTAAACTAGAGTTATCTTTAATGTCTCTTGGATTTATATTATCAAAGATGTCAGTAGTTAAAGTCAACGCTTGAACTCCACTATTAACAGCAGACGACTTATCATCCATAGTTGATACATCTGTTCTCCCACTAGAACAACAAGAATATAAGTAAGATAAACTTAAAGAAAGAAAGAAAATTTTGTATTTCATTATAATTATAATTTTAGCAAATATAGTTAATTTACTTAAGCTTGCAAAATGATTTTGTTTCATACTTAAAATCATACTTTAGCGAAGTATTATAGTTCATTTAGCAATAAGCATATTCCACTAATTTGTTTTTTTGTATGAGATCTAAAAAAGTAGAACCAGCTTTCATATGTTTCACCAAATAAGTATTTTTAGATGACTACTTAAGGATTGCAGTTTTTAGTTATTTATCTCTCAGATAACCAATGACTGAGGTCTTTTCTTGTATCTTTTTGAAAAGAATTTAAGTCATTAGCATAGGCTTTTATACAAGTGTTATAAACGTTTTTATCAATTTTCTTTTTCATTCCTTGTAAGGAAGGTTTGTCTAATATTGAATCAGGAATGTCATAAAAAAAAGAATCATCTAAATCAAGAAATTGACATACCTCTGAAATTACTGGTTTACTTTTTTTTATAAAATCATCAAAAAAAACAACTTTAATTTGCTCTTCACTGTAGTATGACTTCCACTTTTTTAAAATATTACCATATAAGCCCATTTCATACGTTAGACCTGATGTTATTCCATTGATAATCCTTTTATTATTGTCTAATTCCGACAAATCTAACTTCATGTAATTGAAAGTCATCTTTATAGCCGACCATGCTCTCTCAACAGGATTCCTAACCATTAAAATTATCTTGATATTAGGATGATGCTTTTTAAGTACTTTAATCTGCTTTTCATCCATTAACACATATTCAGGGGTTATCTCACCACAAATATAATCCCCCATATCTACTACAGGTCCATTCATTGAGGCATGATATATTTCTTTAAATAATGGTGAGTTATAAAATTTATTATTCCAAAAATTAACTTCCTTACCTAAAGGAAAGTAAACGTTTGGATGCATCTTTAATTTATCAAACAACCAAGTTGTACCTGCTTTCTGAGCACCAATACAAATAAAATTTAACATATATTACTACTTTACTTATTAAACCTCTTAAAATAGGGTTTTACTGCCAATTGTAACATCTCTCTATCCCCTCTACTATCTCCATAAGCATATATCTTTTCATACTTATGTACATCTAGTAGCATTTTAATCCTGTTCACCTTTTCTTGTCCATAACAATTAGGTGAGCTAAATCTACCCGTTACTCTACCTTCGCTATCCACCTCTATTTTAGTACAAATCAGCTCTATCCCTTCGCTTTTAGTCCATTCTTCCAACCACAAATCTAATGAAGCACTTACCAAAACGATCCTATCTCCTTGTGCTTTGTGATATTGTATTCTATCCAAAGCAGACTTCTTCAACATCTTTGGAAGGCTTTTCTCTACATATTGTTTTACTTTTACCTGTATGTCTTGGAGTGATTCCCCTTTAAAAAAATAACTAAATACTTTTTGCTTTACCTTACCATTTGATAGTAACTTCAGTTTCATTAATGCGAGTAACGGAACAAATAAAACTAAGCCTGCATAAGTAACCTTCTTGCCTTTTATAAACTTAACAAAATCTATAAAAGAATCCTTCGTCGTGATAGTTCCATCGAAATCAAAAAGAGCAAGGTTCATTGGTTTTCAATCAATAGACAAATGTATGTTCCAAATTAGGATAATGACATATATATTACACATTTTTTTTCTAACCTATTATAAAAAACGATTTAATAGAAGGCTTTGCCTCTTGAATCCAAGGAAATTTTAATCATCCCGATTCAAAGAATTATGCTTTCAACCTTATTGAAGAAAAGGTATATCTGATACGTGCGTTAAATCACACAAATCATTTTACACAAAGTGTATTTGTAAAAGTATGATAAAACTCACATACACTTAACCAAAAACCTTCGCTATACACTTAGACCTACAGGATTACCACCAACGAAAGCCTTAGCTTTTTACAAAAGAAGAAAAGAAATTTTTTAGCAGTAAAAGAAAGATCAATGAAGGGTTCATTCATAAAAACTATACTCTAATACCATAGTTAATTTTCACTAATGAATTTAATCTTAAAATCTACTTTAGTGCTCTCTTTGATTTTAGGAATGATTGCTGTTTTGAAAAAAGTTGGATTTAGCACTCTACAATTCATACATCTGCTTACGTGAGTGATGTAAACTAAGGAATCATTTTCCGGAAAATAAATCAAAGAATCGGTAGATAAAATTGCAGGCTGCGACAAAAGCTTTTCTGTTTGAATATGATATAACAACATATCTTCATTTTCAAAATTAGGTTCTATAATTTCGTAACCAACATCTAAAAAAAGATGTTCCCCATTACAAAATGAATCTAACTTTAAAAGCAAAATATTCATTTCTTGTTTATTTGTAACTAAATATAATCCATCTGTAGGTATAAGTGGTGGAATACAAGCAGAAACGAAAGCATTAGGTATCACTCTGAAGCAAGTATCTCTTTTTAATATTTGTTTAACTGGTTTAGACGTATCAGATGGATCCTCTTGTTTACTTTCCATATATGAACAAGAAGTAACTCCTTCCTCAACTTGAGGAACGTCTTCATTGCAACTCGATAACGAAAAAAATAGCAGAAAAGAAAGAGCAACCATTTTAAAATATTTTTTTTTCTGAAAGCAACATATCTTTTTTAAAAATTCTAATTTAAATACGCTCACTTTAATAAACAAGAACAAACACCATCAAAATCAAAAAAGGTAAGATTCTTTTACTTTCAACTCATGGATGAACGTATGTTTCAACTTCCAACCTTCAATCCATCACACAATCCCTCTCCCCCCTAATCTCCCTATTGACTTTGTTTTCAACAGTTCAAAACAAGTTTACAACCT
>WTKB01000354.1 GCA_011524575.1 Aquimarina sp. | reverse complement strand
AGTGTTTAAAACAAACTTTTCCACTTTTCAACAGTGCTAATAATAGGTAATAAAAAGTTTTAAAATCTTTTCTATTAATTATAATAGAGTGTGGATTATGTGGATAAGCATATTTTAAAGTCTTTGAACTAGCTAGTATTGAGTACGAAGTCGTTAGTACAAAGTACAAGTGTCAATACTTTATAACTAATCATTAAAAACCTCCTTCATTTTTTCATTATTTTAATTTCTTAATTTCTCAGAATAAATGCACTACCCATCAAGTTTCATAATTATTAATTAAATTGCGCCACTTTCGTGAAATAAAATCTAGCTCTATCGACTAGATACTCGATAGTATCTGGTATCTAGTATTAACGAGTACATTCCATGAGCTTTTTATTAATCACTAATCGTTAACCACAAATCACTGTAAAAACCTCCTTCATTTTTTCATTACTTTAATTATTTAATTCCTCTCTGGTAAAAGCACAAACTACAAAGTTCTACTAGCTACCTCTTTAATCCTTAATCTTTCCACCTTTAATCTTTTATCACTTTCGTGGAATGAAATCCTGCCGTTAACGTCCTTATCTCTCAAAATCATTCATCACTAACACCATACCCCCTTCTTTATGACTCATATGATACACATATGATATTAAGCATATAAATTCAAGCTAGTTATTACCCATTATTACTTTTCTAAGGTTTTATTTTATGATATCATTGTATGTAGTCAGAACATTTAAAGTAAAATCAAAAGTTTATTTTCAAACGATAGAAATTTAAACATCCTCTTATCATATTTGAAAGTCAAACAATATATACTTAAAGTATTCTGATTAGTTATACGACACACACTGTATTACTAAGCAAAAGCTAGAAAGAAAATCTAAGAGAAGGCTGTGCATAACTAAGGTTTTGAGCTTAGTCAAGGTTTTCAAAATTTTATATCAGCTTTTGTTCACTTACTTATAGCTGTCAGATTTAGCTAAAAATTTCTATGCTTAAGTATTTTTGGACGACTACTTATAAAGTAGTAGCAGTGAGAAAACAAAAAGATTAAAAAACAATATATAATGATAAAGTACACACACTTATTAGTAATAGCTTGCATGATGTTTTTTGGACAAGTGCAAGCTAAAGAAACTCCCAATGTAATTTTGATCTACGTAGATGATTTGGGCTATGGTGATTTGAGCTGTCAAGGAGCAACTAAAGTTCAAACACCAAACATAGATCAATTAGCAGTAGAGGGAAGAAAGTTTTCAGATGCTCACTCAGCTTCAGCAGTATGTACACCATCACGCTATGCAGTCATTACAGGAGAATATCCTTTGAGAGCCAATAACGGTAATGGTACTTGGGGGCCACTATCTAGAACATCACCTATGATAGTATCTACCGAAACTTTGACCATTGGAAAAGTATTTCAAAACAAAGGATATAAAACAGCATGTCTAGGAAAGTGGCATTTAGGTTTTGGTAAAGGAAAAAGTAATGATTGGAGTGTTCCACTCTCTCCAGGGCCAAACGATGTAGGTTTTGATTATTATTGGGGAGTACCACTAGTAAACAGTGGAAGTCCATTTGTATATGTAGAAAATAAAACTATTGTAGGTTATGAGGAAAATGATCCTTTGATGATTCTTAACAAAGAAAATAAAAGTAAAGGAATGAAACCATCTCCTACCCCTAGATTCCCAGAGGAAGCTTCAGTAAAAGGTCCTAATTTCTTTACCGGAGCATTGAAGGCTCATCAAATATATGACGACGAGAAGACAGGAACTTACCTCACCGAAAAAGCGGTAGACTGGATTAGTAAAAATAAGAACAACCCTTTCTTTTTATATTTTGCGACTACCAATATTCACCATCCTTTTACGCCAGCACCACGATTCAAAGGAACTAGCCAAGCAGGACTATATGGAGACTATATACATGAGCTAGATTGGATGGTAGGAGAAATTGTAAAATCTTTAGAAAAAAACAAATTGACAGACAATACGCTCATTGTATTTACAAGTGACAATGGTGGAATGCTCAATCTAGGTGGACGCATAGCCGTTGAGGAAGGACATAAAATCAATGGTGATCTGCTAGGCTTCAAATTTGGAGCATGGGAGGGAGGACATCGAGTTCCCTTTATTGCCAAATGGCCAGGAAAAATACCAGCGGGTACAGAATGCCACGAGTTGATATGTAGTGTAGATATGTTAGCAACTTTTGTTGCCCTTACCGATCAAGAAAAAACATTATCACTCAAAGGAAAAGACAGTAAAAATATTTTACCGCTCTTTACAGGAGATCCGTCCATAGCCGTAAGAAAAGAATTGTTATTAGCACCAAAGAGTGGAAAACACTTATCCTTACGCCAAGGGGATTGGATGTATATCCCTGGTAAAGGCAGTGGTGGATTTAGTGGTTCAAAACCAAGTCAGCACGCATGGGGTGGACCTGCAGGAGCAAACTTGTTGAAAAGTAAAAACAGTGATATAGTAGATGGTAAGATTAAAACAGATGCTCCTAAGACACAACTTTACAATCTCAAAGATGATAAATACCAAACAAGCAATGTTGTAAATCAACATCCAGATCTCGCAAAAAAAATGATGCAACGCATCACTGAAATAAGAACTGAGGTAAAACAAAAAAATAGCTTATAAGGATTTTGTCCACCTACTTAGTACTCTTTATTATCAATTATAGAAGTGATTTAAACTATCTGTTTGAAGCAAAAAATTAGATTTTGCATCCAAGCATTAAAAGTTTAAATCACTTTTATCAAAACTTTCACTCAATCCACATTTTAATTAATATTTAATATACATAAATATTATGTTAAGTAAAAAATTGTAAATGAAACCTAATACAAATTGCTCTAATTGATGAAACTAATTTATTTGTTTTAGCTAGTTGTACAAAAATGTTTACAAATTAAAAAAGACTCTTCAACTTCATTTCATCTTTAGAAATATACCTTGTAAAACCCATTAAGGAATTTTTAAAATGCCTTTATTTTTGCTTTAGGATGATAGGCATTATCACCAAAACCTGAGAGCTTTGCGTTAAAAAAACAGTCAGACAGTATGAATAAAAGTCCATTTAAAGCATGAAAGCTGTCAGCTTTTATTTCCATGTTCAACTTCGTAAAGTAGAATTATCATTTTTGCTTAATAATAGCTGTTACGTAAAAGTTTGAATTTAAATATCTTTTAACGATTACTTATCATCATTTAAATGGTGAAAAACCTTTATTTTTTTTTAGATAAGCAGAAGGCTTTGCATAACTAAGATTTTGTGCTTAGTTCTACTTTACGAAGTTAACACTAACCTTAGGTTTTTATGCGTTAGGGATAGAAG
>WTKB01000109.1 GCA_011524575.1 Aquimarina sp. | reverse complement strand
AGTTTAAACAAGCTCTAAACACGTACAACACTATCGATTCCTTTAATTTTCTTCAGCCTTTTGATGGCTTCTTTAAGTAAATTATTATTTTTTACTCCAATAGTAATATCTCCTTTAAGGGTACCACCATTAGTATTAAATGAAATAGAGTAAATTTCCATTTTTAGAGCATTAGAAAGTGTTTTTGTAACCTGATTAATAACCCCTGTGACATCATATCCTGAAAGTTGCAGTGTGGCTCTAAATTCTTGTTGTGTGGAATCTATCCACATAGCTTCTACAATTCGATAACCGAAATTACTGTTTAATTGCAACGCATTAGGGCAAGTTTTTTTGTGTACCTTAATTCCATCACTCACTGTGGTAAAACCAAATACGGGATCGCCAGGTATAGGGTTACAGCAACTTGAAAATTTGTAATCTAAACGCTGTTGATCTTTACCAAAAACAATAAGATCTAGGTTTTCTTTTATTTCTTCAGGTTCTTCTTTTTTAATTGGTGAAGTAGAAGGATTTCTAATTTTACTTTTAAAGAAGTTAATAAAAGCATTGTTTTTAGATGCAGCAAATTCTTTAATCAGGCTATTGGAGATAATCCCTGTTCCTACTTTATAATAAAGGTCTTGACTAGTATCTAATTTAGCAAAACGCACAAATTCATTAACTACGCTTTCGGTAAGTGTAATTTTCTGTGATTTTAATTTACGAGCTAAAATTCCTTTTCCTTCAATAGCAATTTGTTTACGATCATTGTGTAGCGATGATTTTATTTTATTTTTAGCCCTACTTGTAACCACATAGCTCAACCAATGAATAGTTGGTTTTGCTTGATTGGAAGTGATAACCTCTACTTGATCTCCATTTTTTAGTTTGTGAGATAGGGGTACAATTCTACCATTTATTTTAATCCCTCTGGTTTTTAATCCAATCTCAGTATGGACACTAAAACTAAAGTCAAGAGCTGTAGCTCCTTTAGGTAGGTTTTTAATATCTCCAGAAGGAGTAAATACATAAATTTCTTTCGAGTATAAATTCAGTTTGAAATCTTCAACAAAATCAACAGCACTCGTTTGGTCGTTTTCAAGAGTTTCTCGTAGTCTATCTAGCCAAGAGTCTAAGACATGGCTATCTTTTTCATTCTGGTTTTTGTATTTATAGTGAGCCGCATAGCCTCTTTCAGCTATTTCGTGCATGCGTTCACTTCTAATTTGTACTTCTACCCAACGTTTGTCAGGACCAACAATGGTGGTGTGTAAAGCTTCATACCCCGTAGATTTAGGGTTGCTTATCCAATCTCGGAGTCTCTTGTTATTAGAGGTGTAATGAGCGGTTATGATACTGTAAATTTTCCAAGCCATAAAATTCTCATTAGCGGGATCACAATTATAAATCACCCGAATAGCAAATTTGTCATAAACTTGATCAAATTCAACTTTTTGAGCGCTCATTTTTCTACGAATAGAGTAAATGGATTTGGAGCGTCCATGAATTTCATAATTGAAGTCTTCTTTATCAAAAACCTCTTTAAGTTGATTTTTAAAAGACTCAATGTAAGCATCCTGTTCTTGTTTGCTTTCGTTTATTTTAAGTTTAATTTCATCGTAAATCTTAGGTTCTGTGTATTTTAATCCTAAGTCTTCTAGTTCCGTTTTTATATTGTAAAGTCCAATACGGTGAGCTAGTGGTGCATAAATGTAAAGTGTTTCTGAAGCAATTTTTATTTGCTTTCTAGTAGGCATAGCATCCATCGTCTGCATATTGTGTAAACGATCCGCTATTTTTACAAAGATTACCCGAACATCATCATTTAAGGTAAGTAGCATTTTCCTGTAATTCTCTGCTTGTAAAGAAATAGGCTTATTATCCTCTTCTCCTTCTTTGTCAAGAATTGATATTTTTGTAAGTCCATTGACAATTTTAGCTACTGTTTTTCCAAAAAGACGCTCCATATCTTCTATGGTGTAATCGGTATCTTCTACCACATCATGTAATAGTGCAGCTGCTATGGCAGTGGCATCAAGTCCGATTTCTGTTGCAACAATTTTTGCTACACCAATGGGGTGAAAAATATAAGCTTCACCACTTTTTCTACGCTGATCTTTGTGTGCATCTACAGCAGTATCAAAAGCCAAACGGATTAATTTTTTATCTTCATCACTTAAAGATCTATATGCAGTTCTAAGTAAGTTTTTGTATTCACTTGCAATAAGTTTATTTTCTTCTTCTTCGGTGTATGTAGTCATAAGAGTATCATTTTTTTAAGAAAGTTAAGGAGTGTCTTTTTCTATACTGTTTATACCTATTCTTCTATGAGAGTTATATCATCGAAATGATTTATTATGCTGATTTCAACGATGAATAGATGTTTGATATTGGTTTCGTTTAATGGTTTAATAATATCGATAATATACTTAAAAAAAAGTATGTCTCCAACCTTTCCATTGATACCTTTTATAGAAAATCCAAAACATTGCAGGTAGTACAATAAATATTGGGATGAGTATTTCAATTCCCATAGATTTTGAGGTAACTTCGGAGATGTCTTTAAGTATTGCTGCTGTGGGTAGTACACTGTGTTCTGAAGTTACTAGCACACATCCTAAGAAGTTATTTGCTGTATGGAATCCAATAGCGAGTTCAGTCCCTTTATCAATAATACTTATAAGTCCAAAGAAAAAACCTGTGCCAATGTATGTAGTAAGTAGTAATAGTCCGTATTGATTAAATTCAGGATTAGTTAAATGTAGCACTCCAAAAATTACAGATGTCATTATAAGTGCGAATAGCGGCTTTTTTGATAAAGTACAAAATCCTTGCATTAAGTATCCTCGAAATACAATTTCCTCTACGGCAGATTGTATCGGAATAAAAATTATAGTAAGTATTAGTAGCGTGAAAAAAGGTGTAATTTCAAATTGTAATTCAAATAGTTCTGGGTTTGTTTTGTATTGTAAAAATGTTATAAATGCCATAAATGAACCATATACCCCAAATGCAAAAAAGAATCTAGATAAATCAAATTTTTTTCTAGAAGTTAGCACACTTAGAAAAGATCTTTTGTGCCATTTTTCTAGTACCACTTTACATCCAATAAACGCTGCTAAAAAAGATAGCATTAGTAAAAAGAAGTTGAGGTTGCTAGGAAGTATTTTCATGAGTTCTTCATGAGATTTAGAAGTAATACCCTCTAAATCTGTTTTAAAAAAGAGGAAACCCGTATAGGGAAGTTGCCCAAGTAATGCAAATCCTACAATAAATATAGACCCCACTAAATAGCTTCTAAAAGAGGTACGCTTGCCAAGCTGGCAAGCGTACAAAAAAATGTTTTCTTTCAAAAAAAGTAATTTTAAATGT
>WTKB01000343.1 GCA_011524575.1 Aquimarina sp. | reverse complement strand
AACAAGATCAAAATCTATATGGTAAAGAAAGTATTTCAAACAAAGCTTTCAGTCCGAAGTTAGTAAGTTTAGCTAAAGCTTTGACACGTAAGGCTGTGAGTAAAGATACTGATTCTGTGCAAGCAAAACCATTAAATTTAGCCGTACCAACTGCTGTAAGGTTACAAGCTACTGCAGCTAGCTCAAAACCACAACATTCTTCAACGCCAACAAGAACACAAAAACCTAGTCAAAAATAAACACAGGTAAATATGTGTGTTATACCCATTCTTTCTCAAAATGATTATAATAAATTATTCCTTTTTACTTTTTTATAAAGAAAAAAACCTCTATTTATTACAGTCATTTTAAGCAAGAATTGGTATTATTTTCCTTTAAATAGTCCATTTAATAAGTCCTTTGAAGTGTTTTTAACAGCTTCTTGAAGTTTTTCTTTAGGTTTTGAAAGTTTTAGTGAGGAAGTGTCTGATTTCTTTATTTGGTCATTACTACGCTCATTAGATGTACTTACTAAAGTATCTTTAGTTTCTTTATCTTTTAGAACTTGTGATAGTACTCCAGTAACTTCTTTGTTTTTAATTTTAGAAATAGTTTTGTTTATTGTCTTTGATAACTGATCGCCAAGTTTTTCTTTAGCTTTTTCTGTAACTTTTTGAGCTTTTTCTTCAGCAATAGATTTAAGTTCAGATTTCTGAGTGTCAATGATGTTCTTTGATAAAGCCTGTAAACTACTTTTTAAATCCATGGAAACCTTTGGGGCATTAAAACTTCCATGTAGTTGTATAGGTACTTGTATTGGAGTCTCTTCTAATTGTTTCAATGAAGCTATGTGCTTGGTTTTATTTAATAGATTAGTAAAAGAATTTCCTAATTGAGATGCGGGGGCTGTTAGTATAAGTGCATAGTCCATTTGCATATTTAGCCCATGTGTTCCTTGTATTTGTAAGTCTATATCTTTACCTAAAGATATATCAAATGGTTTTACAGAAACAGCACCATTTTCTAGTTCAATATGAGTTGTTAGTTCTTTTAACCCTAATTGATCAAGATTTATTGCAGTTGTTTTGTTGTTAAGTTTTTCGAGTAAAGGCATTTTTTTTGTAGCTATTTTTGCCTGATTTATTTGGGCTGATATACTTCCTTCCAATGTGCTTAAGTCGGGAAATGCTTCGGAGGTTAGTTCCCCTTTAAGTGCAACTTTTGCAGTAAAGAGTCCTTCTAAAGCTTTCGTAATAGGAGCAATTTTTTGTAGGAGTTCTATTTTTTCAAAAGAATGAATAATGTCAAGTTTTTTTAAGTCTAATCCTACAGAAAATTCTGGCTTTGTTTCTTTTTGGTAAGAAACAAGTCCATTGAGTCCTATTTGACCACCTAAGAAATCGGCATTTAAATTTTTGAAGTCTGCTTTTTGGTTTACTATTTCTAATATTCCAGATACTTTAGAAAGTTCTAAATCATCATAAATAACATTATGGGCGTTAAATGTCGTTTTGATGTCTAAAAACTCTGGAATTATACTTATTTCTTCGGATACTTCTTTTTTAGTGGAATCTGAAGTAATAGTTCCTGTTTCGTTATTTGAGACAGTTAGGAAATCTGCCACTTTAAAATGATTTGAGTTCAATTTAAAATCTCCTTTTAGGGGAGACTCTGTAAGTAAAAAAGGAATGAAATTTTCGATCGTTCCAACTGCTTCTAAATTCGATGCTCCAGTATTTAAAATAAAATCTTTAAGTTGAATAGTACTTGGTGTAAAATCTATTTTGGCATGCTTTATTAATAGCGGAGAACGCATTTGTTCAGGGTGGATTTTAAATTCACTAATTTCTAAAGCGCCTTCAGCTTTAATAGATTCATAAATTTCTTTTTCTATGGCATTTAAATCACTATCTAGTGCTAAATTCGCATTTAGAATTCCTGAACTTGGAAAATTGTCATAGGAATCAATAGGGTAAGCTGCTTTTAAATTACCAAGATCAATGATGCCCTTTGTTAAGAAATTAAATGTTGGATTTTTAAGTAAGTTCGAGATGCGTCCATTAGTTGTAAATACATCTTTTTCAATCTGTATTTCAAAATTGTTTACAAGAATTTGGGTATGGTTTGGATTACCAGTAGTATTTCTAATACCAATATCCATATTAATATTTTCTATTTTTTTAGGCAAGTCTGGATATTTAAGCATTCCGTTATAGGACTTTAAACTAAAATCCATTTTTGGAATTTCATTTGAAGTATATTTTCCTCTTGCTTCTCCTTCAAAGTGATAAGTCCCTTGAGTTTGTAAGCCTTTGAAGTCTGAAGAATAGGCTCTAGGTAAACAGGAGATCAACTCTGAGAAATCTGCTTCTTTAGAACTGATTTTTAAATTAGTTTCTATGGCTTTATCTAAAAGTTGTACCCAACCATCAAATTGTATTGGGACTTTATAAAAAGATCCTAAGTTTTCTTTAAAAGTATATTTTTGTTTCTTAAAATCTGCTTCGACAGTCGCACGTAAGTTTATAGGTGCATTATGGATATATTCCATTCCACCCATGGAAAGTAATTTGAAATTAAGATCCGTTGTAGTTATTAAATCTGTGCTGTTTTGCGAAACCTCTCCTTTACCTGTGTGATAAAATTTATTAATCTTTAAATAAGTATTGGAAATACTATCAGCGTATATAATTTTAAAATCAGCGATTTCATAATCCAGTTTTAGTTGAAAAGGATTAGTAGATAAAGTATCTTTTGCTTTAGTTTCAGGTGAAGTACTCGGTTTTGTAATGGTGTATGAGTTTCCTTTTTCATTTTGAAGGATTTTAACTACACCACTTTGTAACTCCATATGATCAATTTCTAGATTAGGACTATCTAAACTTTTAAAAAGTTCTAATATTGAAAAATTCATATGTGCATTTTGAGCATATAAAAGAGTGTCTTTTTCAAAAACCCCGTGAGGTTGAAGTAATAGGTTATTTATACTAAGTTTTGCCTTTGGAAAATTACGAATAAGACTTAAATCGACACTGTTGTAATTTAAATCGGCTTGTAAAGAAGCTTTTGCAGACCTTTGTATAAGCGTATCTATGTTTTTTTCTAAAAAAATAGGAATAGCTATAAGTAGTCCTAGGATTACTATTAATAAACTTATAATTAACTTAATTACTAATTTCATAATTGACGCTTATAAGAGATTTTCTTAAACAAACTTTTGTGGTTCAAAAAATAGACCAAGATGTTTTAAATTTACAATGTTTTTGAGTAAGAATTGGTACAAGAGCCTGTTTAAATTCACTACTTCCTGTAATTCAAAATCTTAAGAACTTGGATCACTTTAAAAAGATTTATGTATCTCGATATACGCATCATTT
>WTKB01000364.1 GCA_011524575.1 Aquimarina sp. | reverse complement strand
CTATTGGAATAAAAATCCGCTATTAGAAATAAATTCTAATAGCGGATTTTTAAATTTAGAGCTTAGAGCTTGTTTAAGCTACAACTAATCATCTTTACTAAAAAAAGTTAAACTCTCTATAAGTACTGCAAAAATAATTATTGTCCCTCCAATAATAGTTTGATAAGTTGGATATTCTCCCAAAAATAAAACAGCTATAATAATACCATAAATGGGTTGTAATGCACTCATAAGGCTCGCTGAAGCTGCCGAAAATTTCTTAAGACTATACACAAACAACGTATGCCCCATAGCGGTAACTAAAAGACCAAGTAAGCCGATATAAGGACCATAAATTTTAAAGGCATCCCATTCAAAAAGATATAAAGAAGGTAGTAGTAAAATAGAAATAATTAACATCTGATGGTACATAAGTACCGTTTGGTTATACTTTTCTACTTGCGGCTTAATGAGTATTACACGTAACGAAAAAGAAAGTGCCGAAAATAAACCGACACAAATACCTTGGAAGGTTTCACTTTCCAAAGTAATATCGGGAGCTAAAACATAAATTCCAACAAGTATTAAACCACTTACTAATAGATGTTTCTTCTTAAATGGAGTTTTTAAAATTAAAGGCTCTAAAACAACTGTCATTGCTGGATATACAAAAAGAGTAAGGAGTGCAATAGCAACATTTGCCAACTGTAAGGAGTAAAAGTAAGTAACCCAATGTAACCCCATTAAAAATCCACCTAAGTACACCATTTTCCTATCTTTTTTATCGATAGTAAAATCTAGTTTTAAAAAAAACTTACCAAAGCTATATAAAATAATTCCAGCAATTATAGCACGAATTGCAATAACTAATGGTGTAGGCATAGCAATAAAACGCCCTAAAGCTCCTGAAGTACTAATAAATAGCATTGCTAAATTTAACTCTAAAAGACTCTGGTATTTTTCAGGAATTCTCATATTTAGTTATTTATGGAACAAACTATTTAATAATAAAAAATTCTGTTCTACGGTTCTGTTCTAATTCATAATCTGTACAATTATCTTTGCAATCTATGTAAGGATTAGATTCTCCAAAACCAAGTGCCTCAATACGACTCGACGAAATCCCTCCCTTTTGAATAAGATACTTTTTAATATAATTAGATCGGTTACGACTAAGCTGTAAATTTCCACTTTCAGAACCTTGATTATCTGTATAAGAACGCACACTAATTCGAAGACTTGGTCTTTCTTTTAAAGCCTGATAAACCTTATCTAGTTCCCCAATAGAACTTTTTGTAGGTTGGCTACTACCACTTTTAAAATAAATTTTTGAAAGATTTAATACATCAGAAAGATCTACACTTGGAAGAGAAACTTCTTCACCTTTTATAGATACCTCTTCTTCAATAGAATTTTCCACTAAAAAATTTCTAACAATTTCAAAACTCTTGTTAATAACTTTTTTATTACTTGTATCTGCATCAATAGTTTCCTTGGCTGAAGAATAGCCTTCTTTTTCGATAAGTATAAAGTTAGAAGTATCACACTCTATTGGAATATTAATATTCCCTTGATCATCAGAAAAATAATCTCCGAGTTTATTTCTTCGTTGGTCAAACACAGATATTTTACAATTAGTAATCAATTTTCTTGTCTCAGCGTTTGTTACGACACCTTTTATCCATTGTTGACAATCAGTAACTAAATCCTGAGTTTGGCGACACTTATAAATAGAAAACCGTGATTCAGTATCTTTATCTAAAGGACGATTACTAGCTAAATAACCTGTTCTTGAATTACTATCAAATGTAAAAGAACGATCATCATAAGAACTATTTACAGGTAATCCTAAATTTAATGGCTTCATCGCATTTAAACGTCTTAGATTGATTACAAAAAGATCTAAGCCCCCTAATCCTAAATGTCCATCACTAGCAAAATATAACTTAGAATGATCTACAAAAGGAGTAAGTTCATTTCCAGAAGTATTAATTTTATCTCCAACATTTTCAGGTTTTCCAAAACCTCTTGCTCCTAAAATAGCTACTTTGTAAATATCAAAACCGCCGTATCCTTTTGCACGATCACTACTAAAATAAAGCGTTTTACCATCATAGCTTAAACTAGGATAGCCCGTAGAACTCCTATTATCATTAAAAGGGAGTAATCTAGGCTTACTCCACTTACCTTTACGCTTCACAGCAAAATAAAGTTTGAGGAGCATACCCTCCGAATTTGGTCTTTTCTCATAAAGTTTTAATGGAAAACCACGAGTAAAATAAATAGTATCCTTAGTAGGACTCATTACAGCATTCATCTCATGAAAACCTGTGTTTATGTTTCTTGGAAGTTTTATACTACGTTCTTTTTCAAAATTATAACTATACAATTCTGAAAAAGGTTGGTTATTAAACTTGTCATTCCTTTTATCAACCTTACTTTCTTTAGAAGAATAAATAAGTTCTTGACTACCTATAGACAGCATTGGATTAGAACACGCTACTTTAGGGGTAAAATCACATTCTGTAACCGTAAAATTACCACTATTATTAAGCTTCAAAGAATTAACTGCACCTTCGTACTGCTGACTACTCGAATAATTTTTAAAAAGAGTAACCTCTGAAAATTCTGGGTTTTGTGGAATTTTAGAGTCTATAAGAAAAGCATCACTATACTTTCCAAGTGCATTTAAAGCATAACTAAATCTTTCTAAGACTAAAGGATCTTTAAAACTTGGGTATTCTCCAACTACCTTTGAATACCATAAACTTGCATTTTCAAAGTCTCTGTAAAAGAAATAAATATTTCCAAGATTTATATAAACTTGAACCGTATTAATTTCTTTTTTATTTTCAGAACTGGTAGAAGTACTCCCATAATTTTTAAATAGTGCATCCTCTGAAGCATTTGATTGTTGGGGTACTTTAGAGTTTATTATAGAAGCTTTGTTATACTCTCCAATAGCATTTAAAGCATAACTATAACGTCTTAAAGTTAATGGATTTTTGTATGTGGGATACTCATCTAGTAACTTTGAATACCAGTTACTGGCTTTTTCAAAATCTTTATTAAAAAAATAAGTATTTCCTAGGCTAATATATCTATCTTTTTTATCAGAAGTACCTGAAAGAACTTGTTCATAAAGAGAAATTGCTTTAGAAAACTGACTGTTCTTATAGGATTTATTCGCCTGATATAAAATTTTATCTTGAGCAAAAATAGAGCCTGAAGTAATAAAAAGTAATAATATGTTATAAAATAGATTCTTCATTATGAGTTTACTATTAGGTACGAATTACAAAAAATAAATCATATTATTTAAAAAAAAAAGTAATACAATTTAATCATATAATATTTAATAATTTAATACTTTCTAAT
>WTKB01000247.1 GCA_011524575.1 Aquimarina sp. | reverse complement strand
TTTTTTTCATCGATAAAAAAACGAACCAAAAAAATCTAGTCTGAAAGGAACTCGCTCTTTCAGGCTCAAACAGCTTTCAGACAATTTGTTGTAGCTTGCATATCGTTGTATTCTCAAAAAGCGAGCAAAAGGTGTCTCACGCCTGCACAGAGCGAGTTCCTTTTACTGTCTCTCGCTGTTGCATTACTGTGTACGTTCATTTTCAACACCTGCTAAAAAAACGAACCAAAAAAATCTAGTCTGAAAATAACTCGCCCTCGTGTCGGGCGTAAGACAGCTTTCAGACAATTTGTTGTAGCTTGCATAGCTTTCTAAATACGCAAACCTCATATGTCAATACTATGAAATTTTGCCTAAAAATATGTTGAAAAAAAACTTGTTTTAATCATAGAATACGGGGGGCATAGAAAACTACTTGCCATAATGGTAACGACATGTAGCTATCCATAATTCATCATTTTGATATTTGTAAACCAATCGGTGTTCAGAAGTAATGCGTCTTGACCAATAGCCTTGTAAGTCCCCTTTTAAGGATTCTGGTTTTCCAATACCTTCAAAAGGCGTACGCATACAGCTTTTAATGAGTTCGTTTATTCGTTTTAATATTTTCTTATCCACTTTTTGCCAGTACAGATAATCTTCCCAAGAAGAACTCGACCAAATTAATCGCATTTACTCTATGATTTCTTTCGGCAAACCTTTACCTTTTTCAAGCTCATCAATACTTCTAAGCAACACTTCTCTATTATTTCCTGTTAATAAATAAGTGGTTTCTTTTAGAGAATTGTATTCGTCTAAAGTAATTAAAACAAGATCTTTTCCATTTTTTCGTTTAATGACTAAATCGCTCACATCATTAATTACCTTGTCTAGCCAATGCTTTAAATTAGAACGAAAGTCAGTGTAATTTACAGTTTCCATAAAACCAATATACTAAAAAGTACTTAAAAAAGTACTTTTTAATATAAATATTTTAAAAAAGTACTACTAAATTTATAATCCACAGGATCAATAACAAAACCTGATGCTACTGGATTGTTATGCACATAGTTCCCCCAAGCTGGTGCGAGCGTCTCGCTCAATGCTGTCAATTTAAGCTTTTCAAAAAGGTCTTTTGAGATGCATATGGAATTTTCTTTTAGATCTTCTCAGTTTTCTCCGCTCAAATTTCCGATCAGGTTTGACCTTAATTTTATGTCGTTGAATTTTTGCAACAAGTTTTTGGCATACAGCTGAATAATTATCACCCATTAAGAGTTTTGGAATATTATTTTTCACAATACCAATAGCTACGTTTTTATTGATAGTGTATCTGCTTTCTTCTTTTTTCGAATCTGAATACTCTTTGTCAATTTCATTCTGAGCTTCTTGAATTAAACAGTTAGCGATATTCGCTGTTAATATGCTGACATGGAAATCTTGCAAAACACCTTCTTTTGTTTTAGAAGAAAAATTCTCTAACTGTAAGGATTCTTTTAAATACCCATAGAATGTCTCAACTCCCCAACGTTTAAAATACAATTCAGATAATTCATTGATTTTGAAATTTGTGTTGGTTAAAAGGTATTCATACTGTCCTGAATCTAACAGCACGCGAACTATTCGGGTAGTTAACTCTTTTCTATTATTTTTTAGAACTAAATTATCCGAATCTATGTTTTTGGAAATAAACTAAATAACTTCCTTTCGGTAAGTAGATTTGCATCTAATCACATAAAAATCCTTTGATTTTTGTATGTTTTCAATGATTTCAAAACTAGGATAACCCCTGTCCATGAGATAGATATAAGGAGTACTTTTCTCTTGAAACAATTGACTTATTTTCTGAAAATGTTTCCTTAATAAGGAAGGTTCTCCGATGCTATTTGGACTAAACGAAGCGTGAATAACGACTTGATTTAATACATCAAAAAGTACAGATATTCGAGCCATCGGAATCCCTTTTCCTGGCATTTGGTTTTTCCATCTTCTAAAATGGGATGCGATCTCTTCGGATTCTGGCAACTGACACAAGCTCCCATCAACAGCCAATAATAAGTACTTGTTCTTAAACTTTTTATAATGAAAATTCTCGTAAAATCCTTGAACACATGAATCGTTAAGTTCTATGAAAGCAGTATAACTGAGCATCTGTCTAGCTTGACTAAAGGCTTGTTTGCTATACGTTTTAGAAATATCCAGTACGTCTAAAAAGTTATCCAACTCCACACTCAGGCTTAAAACTAATCGATTAATCTGAATAACAATGATCTCCACAAAAGATAAGACTCTTTTACGAATAAACGCCGTTTTTTTCTTTTTGTGTCTCTCTTTAAAATCTGCACTCATCAAAATAATTCTAATCCTATCTATAATCTTAGTTGTATTTGTTTGCATATCAATACAAAAAGAAATATAGCTATTTTTTCTTAAATTGACAGCATTGCCCACAACACTAAACTAAGCCTCAATTCTTTACCTTCAAAGCACCAATAAAGCCCTACGCCCCCCGAAATATCAAAAAAAAGCCCCTAAAATCAGCAGGGTTTCACTTGCAACAACTCAATTTAAAAGGAAAACTCAAGTGTAAATTGTTAATAGCTATAGCTGTCTTTTCTTAGGTCATAGCCATTAATGAAGGCTTAAAGGATTATGAAAAAATACCCATCAAAGTTTTTAAAGACAAAACCGAAGCTAAAGAGAAATCTGTCTTTAGAGCTTGTTTAAAGGGAATACAAACTGTAATTCAAAAGTTTAAAATTTTGGATTATAGGAAGTAGGGAGTTTAAACAAGCTCTTACTTTTAAATGATGCACCTATCGAGATATGTAAATCTTTTTTAAAGTGATCCAAGTTTTTAAAACTTTGAATTATAGGAAGTAGTGCCTTTAAACAAGCTCTTAGTTATGGTTTATTTTTCTACTAAAGTAGAAAGCAAAAAGAAATGAATTATTGTATCGATTTCCAAGATTAAATTTGGGTAGTATTATAAAACTCTAGTTACTGTAAGTCCATCCCGAATAGGAAGCAATACACTTTCTACTCTAGGATCGGTATTGATTTTTTGATTATAAACCTGTAGTGCTTTTGTAGAGAGGTCTTTTTCATCAGGAACTTTCGTTACTTTTCCACTCCAAAGTACATTGTCTGATAAAATAATTCCTCCTTTTTTCATTTTCGGAATCATAAGATCAAAATAATTGCTGTAATTTACTTTATCAGCATCAATAAATACCAAATCAAAAGTTTCTTGTAGGGTAGGAATAATATCCAAGGCATTTCCTACATGAGCTTGAATCTGGTGTTCGTAACCATAAGCCTTGAAGTATTTTTTTTGAAATTCAGAGAGTTCTTCATTAACTTCTATAGTGTGTAATACGCCATCGGCTTGAAGACCTTCACACATACATAATGCCGAGTAGCCTGTAAAAGTTCCTATTTCTAAAATTGCTTTAGGATTTACCAGTTTTGAAAGCATACTAAGTACCCTACCTTGGTAATGCCCACTACACATACGAGGCTGTAGTACTTCAAGATGCGTCTGTCGAGAGAGTTGTTTTAATATTTCGGGTTCGGGTTGACTATGTGCCACTGCATAATCGTCAATATTTTGAGGTAAAAAATCCATAGTTGTAACTTTTATTTACAAATATTGCATTTTTTTTGTACAAAAAATACTCCTATTTTACCTATGGACTTATAAAATTATTATGACACTATTTAAGAATACCTTAGCTTTTTCCCAAGAAATGGATCGTAATGATTCGATTTCCAGTTTTAAAGAGCTGTTCCATTTTCCACAACATAAAGGTGAAAATTGTATTTATTTTGTAGGAAATTCTTTAGGGTTACAACCCAAAAATGTGAATACTTACCTGCAAGAAGTTTTAGATGATTGGAAAAATTTAGGGGTAGAAGGGCATTTTCATTCCCAGAAACCATGGTGGGATTACCACGAAAGAGGCTCAGAGTCACTGGCTAAAATTGTGGGAGCATTACCCAGTGAAGTATCAGTGATGAATACATTGAGTGTGAATTTACACCTTCTTATGGTTTCTTTTTACAGGCCTACGCCAAAAAAGTTTAAAATTATTTGTGAACATAAAGCTTTTCCAAGTGATCAGTATTTAGTAAAAAGTCAATTGCGTTTACATGGATATACGCCTGATGAAGCTCTTATAGAAGTTAAACCCCAAGAAGGCAGGCATTACCTTTCTACCCAAGCTGTTTTGGATACTTTGGATGCTCATGCTCACGAAACAGCTCTTTTATTCATGGGAGGTCTCAATTATTATTCTGGGCAAGTTCTGGATATGAAAACCATCACAGCATACGCCAAAAAGTTAGGGGTTTTTGTAGGATGGGATTTAGCTCATGCTGCGGGTAATGTTCCTTTACAACTCCATGATTGGGGCGTAGATTTTGCGGCATGGTGCAGTTATAAATACATGAATGCAGGTCCTGGAAATGTTTCTGGTTATTATGTACACGAAAAATATCACAATACCGCTGATATTCCGCGTTTGGAGGGCTGGTGGGGGCATTGCAAAGAAGAACGTTTTTTAATGAAGGATACCTTTATTCCTGAACCTGATGCTAAGGCGTGGCAAGTAAGTAATGCTTCAGTAATGAGTATTGCACCGTACTGGGCCTCTTTAGAAATATTTGAAAAGGCAGGTTTTGATAACTTAATCCGAAAACAAAAACAGCTCACAGGCTATCTGGAGTTTGTGTTAGATGCTATTTCTAAGAAACATAACGCTAATTTTGAATTAATTACGCCTAAGAATCCTAAAGAGCGAGGCAGTCAAATATCGGTGTATCTGCATGGGTATGGTAAAAGTGTATTTGATCATCTTATCCAAAATGGGGTTTACCTCGATTGGCGAGAGCCTAATGTTATACGATTAGCTCCTGTACCCTTATATAATTCTTTTGAAGACGTATTTCGTTTTGGAGAGATTTTGAGTGAAGGGTTGGATAACACCCATTAATCTTTTTTATTCGTCTTTTTAAATAAAAAAGGTAAAATGAATTAAAACTCATTTTACCTTTTTTATTTAAGATTACTTATCTGGAGTAAAAATTTACCCCAAATAGGTTTTTAATATTTTACTTCTTGAAGTATGTTTTAATCTTCTAATAGCTTTTTCTTTAATTTGTCGTACACGTTCTCGTGTTAAGTCAAAAGTTTCGCCGATTTCTTCGAGTGTCATAGGGTGTTGATTACTCAGACCAAAGTAAAGACGAATAACGTCTGCTTCACGAGGGGTAAGCGTTTCTAAAGCACGCTCAATTTCAATACGTAAAGACTCTAACATCAAATCTTTATCAGGGTTAGGAGATTCTCCAGAACGAAGTACATCATATAAATTTGAATCTTCTCCCTCTACCAAAGGAGCATCCATAGATACATGTCTTCCAGAGTTTTTCATAGACTCTTTCACATCGCTGATGGTCATATCTAGCTCATTGGCAATTTCTTCGGCACTTGGAGGTCTTTCATGAGATTGTTCTAGAAAGGCATACGTCTTGTTAATTTTATTAATAGAACCAATTTTATTAAGTGGTAAACGTACAATTCTAGATTGTTCTGCAAGTGCTTGTAAGATAGACTGACGTATCCACCATACTGCATAGGAAATAAATTTAAATCCACGAGTTTCATCAAAACGTTTTGCAGCTTTTATAAGTCCTAGATTTCCTTCATTAATAAGATCAGGTAAAGTTAATCCTTGATTTTGATATTGTTTTGCCACAGAGACTACGAAACGTAAATTTGCCTTTGTAAGTTTATCAAGAGCTCTTTCATCACCTGCTTTAATAAGCTGTGCAAGTTCTACTTCTTCATCTGCAGTAATAAGATCAACTTTTCCAATTTCTTGTAAATATTTATCAAGGGATGCGGTTTCTCTATTGGTAACTTGTTTGGTGATTTTTAGTTGTCTCATATTTTTTTTTTAGAGTATAGTATGACTTTTGCTTAGTGCAATTATGCATTACATAACATATATAACGAAAAATTAATTTAAAATGTTTCATTTTTTTAAGTTTTTTTTAAAAAAATAAATTATTAGAGCTTGTTTAAAGGGGATATAAACTGTAATTCAAACCTTTAAGGTTTTGGTTTACTTTTAAATGATGCGTATATCGAGATATATACATCTTTTTAAAGTGATCCAAGTTCTTAAAATTTTGAATTACAGGAAGTAGTGCGTTTAAACGAGCTCTAATATTAATTCTTGCTTAAAATTACTGTAAAGTACAGTAGATGATTTTTTCTAATATGTAGCAAGTAAAAAGGAATGATTTATTACGGTAATTTTGAGTGAGAATAGGTACTATTAGTACGCTGTGTGATTAATATATAACAGTCCATTAGAATAATTACAGTAATTTATCTTGTTTTATGGGTTAAAGGTGTAGTTTTGTAGTATATCTATGGATTTAATAATGATTTTTTAGAATATGTTACAGACTTCTTTTTCTTCTCGTAAAACCACATGTACCTTTTGCGGGGTAGGTTGTGGGGTATTGGCCTCAAAAGACACAAGAGGGGTAATTACTATTGAGGGCGACCCTAATCACCCTGTAAATAGAGGTATGCTTTGTACCAAGGGTAGAGCAAGTATGTATAAAACTATCCAAGATCAATCACAACGTCTTACCTATCCTCAAATGAAATGGAGTCAAAATCATGACTTACAAGTTGTAGATTGGGATATTGCTTTAGAACGTGTAGCTAAAACATTCAAAACACTAATTGAAAAGTTTGGTCCTGAAAGTGTTGGTTTTTATGCTTCTGGACAGTGTTTTACGGAGGAATATTATTTGCTTAACAAACTTGCTAAAGGTTTTTTAGGTACAAATAATGTAGATTGTAGTGCTCGTTTGTATTCTGCATCTGCTACTACTGCTTATACGCAGGCATTCGGTGCGGATATTATGCCTGTTTGTTATGATGATATTGAAAAGTCAGATCTTATTTTAATATCTGGTGCAAATCCTATTTGGAGCCACCCTGTTTTATGGAAACGTATAGAAGCACATTTAGAACAAAATCCTCATGTGAAACTTGTGGTGATTGATCCTAGACATACACCTACTTGTGAATCTGCCGCGTTACATTTACAAATCACTCCAGGGTCGGATGTTATTTTGTGTAATGCCATTGCTAGACGCATTATAGATAAAGGATATCATGATAAAAAATTCATAGAGAAATATACACAGAACTTTCCGTTACTTAAAAAAGAAATCTATAAATATTCTCTTAAAGAAGCTGCTAAAGCCTGTGGTATTTATGTGGAGGATATTAAGCAAATAGCCGCACTTATTGGATCCTCAAAATCATTTTTAACACTTTGGTCTTCAGGGATAAATCAGAGTTCTATTGGGGTGTCAAAAAATAATGCACTGATTAATCTTTCGATACTTACGGGGAATATTGGTAAACCAGGAGCAGGTCCTTTTTTACTAACAGGAGAGGCTAATACTATGGGGGCTAGGGAGGTAGGTGTGTCTGGTGATGTATTAGGTTTGCATTACCAATTATCAAATGCGAGTGCCTCCAAAGATTTTGCTGAATTTTGGTCTTCTCCCTTAGAAAGTGTTAATACAAGAAAAGGACTCACTATTACAGAAATGTTTGATGCTTTAGAAACAGGGCATTTAAAAGCATTGTGGGTTATAGGAGCCAATCCTTTAATTGACCTTCCTAATAGTGAACAAACACGAAAGGCCTTAAAAAAGGCAAAGTTCGTAGTTTTTCAAGGCGCTTCAAAAAGTTCAGAAATGTTGCAGTATGCCAATGTAGTGTTACCAAAACAGATTTATTTTGAGAAAGAAGGTACAATTACCAGTGGAGAGCGTAAGATTTCTTATTTAGAAGCTATTAATACACCACCAGAAGGCACACTTTCCTGTGTAGAGATCTTATCGCGTTTTGCTCAAAAAATGAATTTTCAAGGTTTTAACTACCTAAAATACGCTGATGTTTTTGAAGAGTATGCACAGCTTTCTAGCAGAGCAGCTTTTATGGATATTTCTGGATTAAGCTACCAGCGTTTACAACATGAAGGAAGTTTTCATTGGCCAGTTCCTACACCGTCCCATTTAGGGTTTCCAAGATTGTTTTTAGATCATAAATTCCCTACTCCAAGTACTAAAGCACAGTTTATAGTTCCTAATGATATTATACCTCGTTCTGAAAAACCTAATGCAAATTACCCTTTAGTATTACTTACAGGTATTTATAAGCCACAAACGTATAACCAAGTTAAGGCGAGTATTTTTAATCCATTGCTTTCTCATTCCAGAAGTGCGTATGTACAAATGCACCCCAGAGATGCTTATGAAAGAGGTTTAGAAGATAATGATTTAGTAGTAGTTTCAAGTGCAAGAGGTTCCAATAGAGTACGGGTTAGAATTACAGATGATATTCGTATTGGAGTTGTCTTTTTACCTATAAGATGGGGTAAGGTAAAAGGAAATAATTTTACAAGAACCAATATTTTAACAACAAGTATTGTTGATGAGAAGTCTAAGCAGCCAGATTTTAAATTTACTGCAGTTGAGGTATTAAAATATCACAAACCAAAACAAAAGATTATTATTATAGGAGCAGGTACTGCTGCCTACAGGTTTATACAAACCTATAGAAAGTCTAACAATAACGATAGTATTACGGTATTTTGTAAAGAAGAATATCCGTTTTATAACAGGGAATTATTACCTGAGTATATGTCCGAAGGTTATCGTTTAGAGCAATTACAGAAACTCCGAGAAGGTGAGTTGGAAATGCTTAATGTCACTTTAGAAGTAGGAAATTCCATAGACGATATCATCACGGAAGAAAAATTTATTATTGATCATAGAGGTAATCGTCATAATTATGATATAATGATTTTGGCTACAGGAAGTAAAGCCGTGCTTCCTAAAGAAGAAGCGGGAGTGCTTACGTTGGGGCGTTTTACCATACGTACCCGTTTAGAAGCAGATCGTTTAAAGAATTACCTTGAGGATTCGGGTATTGAAAAAAATAAACAACATATTACCATTGTAGGAGGAGGTTTACTTGGTTTAGAGCTTGCTGCTGTTCTTCGAAAAACAGGAGTTTTAGTCACGATTATCCATCGAGGGCATCGTCTTATGGAGCGTCAGTTAGATGTTACCGCAAGTAAATTACTCTACACAAACATATGTAAAAGAGGTATTAAAGTTTATTTTGATAATGAAGTAGATACTGTTTTTGAAACGAGTTCTCATTCTTTAGATATTACTCTTAAAACAGGACATGAAATTAAAACAAATGCTATTGTTTATTGTGTAGGTACTTACCCAAATATTGAATTAGCAAAAAAAGCAGATTTAGAAACCAAACAAGGTGTTGTAGTTAATACCCATTTACAGACCTCAGACCCAAGCATATTTGCTATAGGAGAAATAGCAGAGTTTAATGGCACATTACATACCATTACAGCAGCTTTAGAAAAACAAGCAGATGTAGTTGCTAATTATTTACTTGGAGATCGTTCTGCTGTTTATAAAGGATCCGTACCGATGCATATTTTAAAATTGAATGATTTAGATTTATGTAGTGTAGGAAGACTTGATATTCCAACTGATGATCCTGCTTTTCAGGAGGTTATTTTAAAAGATGAATCCAAAATGTTTTACAAAAGATGTTTGATTCATAACAATCATTTAATAGGAGCTATCCTTATGGGGGATAAAACCGAATTTGCAGATTTTAAACGTCTTATTGAAAATAAAATTGAACTTGTTGGTCGTAGAGAAACATTATTACGCCCAGATCCCGAAGAGAAAGCTATTTTAGGAAAGGTTGTATGTCCCTGTTTTGGTGTGGGTGAGGGGAATCTCATCGAGACTATAAAATCAGGTTTTACAGATTTTGCATTGCTTTGTGAACAAACAGGTGCAGGTTTAGGTTGCAGTAGTTGTAAACGTGAGGTGAAAAGTATTTTAGCTGCTCAGTTAGAAGATTTATAAACTAATGAGTTCTCTTTTGAAAGACGATACCTATAGATCAATTACACAACCTGTATCTGATCCTCAAATTTTCAAACTTAAAAACAGTAAGTTTTATAGTTATGCTTTTAGGGTTACTACCCAGCATGAAGTAAAAAGTTATTTAGAAAATATTAAAAAACAACACCCCAAGGCACGTCATTGGTGTTATGCTTGGCAGATGGGAGTTCAACCTCCTTTTTCAAAACGAGCTCATGATAATGGCGAGCCTTCAAATACAGCAGGAGCTCCTATTTTGGGACAAATTCAATCTTTTGGTTTAACTAATGTACTGGTTATTGTAGTACGTTATTTTGGAGGCGTAAAATTAGGAGTTAGTGGGCTAATAACTTCTTATCGTACTGCGGCAGCTTTATGCTTGGAACAAGCAAAAATTTCAGATTTTATAGTTACAGATATATTAAACCTTAGTTTTGAGTATGCTTTAACAAGTGAGGTAATGCGGGTGTTGAAAAAGCATAATTTTGTGGTGAAGTCCCAATATTTTTCTGATAAGTGCAGCTTAGATTTAGAGATTCCTAAAAGCCAAACTAAAGCAGTAAAACAAATAATCGATGGTATTTTTGGAGTAAAAACAACGCTCTTATAGTGTTTTTTAAGAGCTTGTTTAAAGGGAATTACAGGAAGTAGTGCGTTTAAACAAGCTCTAATTTAATAAGTCTTAAATTTTACAAAAATGAATGTTAAAAATAGCCAATTAAGTTTTGATATTAAAGATATTAAGGCCAATTTAAAGATGTCATTTCCTGTAAGCTTTGAGAATCTAGGTGTTTTTCTTGTGGATATCACAGATAATATTATGGTGGGTGCACTA
>WTKB01000162.1 GCA_011524575.1 Aquimarina sp. | reverse complement strand
CTAAATACAAACTGTAATACCAATTAATCTTTGAAATGGGTATAATTAACGCGTATGAATTCCTTCGCCTTTGGATGCTACTACTGCTCTTTTTTGAACTTGTATTTCTCTTAAAGCTTTTTTCTGATTAAGTTCAATGACTAAGTGTCTTATATTCTCAAAACCACTATTAATTAACCATTCTTGAGGTTTGGAATTTGTACTAGTCAATACGTTTACTTTTTGTTCTATTTCTGCAATAGAATATTTCAGAAAAAAAGATTGCCTGCGCTCGGATTTATTTTTAAGAAGAAGCCCTTGAAACTCCTCTTTACTTTTAAAACCATTAGTATTCAAAAATTGAATAAATGTTGTTTCTCCTTTAGCTTCGTTTGTAAGCTGTGCTTTTTTAATAACTGTCAAAGGCATTCTCATAAACCTACTTCTTAAACTTTCTAGCCTTTGTTCACAATTCATCTTAAATTCAAATTCACTCTTATAACCATGATTAACTAACCAATCAGTAGCGACATCTTCTCCTTGAGATTTAGCTGTCTCAAATTCTTGTAGCAGCTGAAATGGTTCTATTTTTAAAGAAAGACTCCTTAAATTTTTCTCTTTTCTTTCTAATTTTTCAAAAAATTCTTCCTGATCACTAAACCCTATATGAGTAATCCATTCATCCACATGAGATTGCCCATATTTTTGTATGTTATCATACGTTCTTACAATTTCTGATAAGGGATTTACATCAAAAATATCAAGTGTTGTTTCTGTTCTATTGAGTGCTTTTTGTTCAACATATTCATTGGCCTGATCTCTACTTTCAAACCCACATAGTGCTATCCAAAGATCTGAATTATTAGCCCTCCTTGCAGCTTGATACGTCTTATGTAAATCTTCTACGGAAAGACTATCTATATACTTTCTATTTTCTCGTTTTTGGAGTAATATCTTTAACTCATCTATTCCTGTAAAACCATATTTAGATAGTAGTTCCTGCCTTTGTACTTTTGATTTTTGTTCTATTTCTCTAAGACACACTTTAAGCAAATTAGTACTTAAGCTACGTATAGGTTCCTGTTTTTTACGTCTATTTACATAAGCCTTAAAAAGCTTTAAATTCTCTACAGGATCTTGTTCTTTTCCTGTAATTCCTGTATCTGGATATATCTCCCAACGAGAATCATACAAATTAATATCTTTATAATCTTCTAATTTACTTAGAAGAGTTTCCAATGGTACATTATCTAAAAATGCACGTATAACATTTGCATTATTAGAGGATTGATCAAAAAAATCTAAAAATGGTTGATCACTCATTGCATTATTGAGCAAGGCAATGTCTCTATTATAATTTCGATATTCATGAGATGATGCTGCTTGTAAAGTGTCTATTCTAGAAGGTAATTGCGAAAATTGATTACTCGCATCTACTGACTGATGATGATACCGATCTTCTATATCGAAAAGACTAATAACATGACCTCCTGATTCTCGATCACTAATCAAATGGGAAACTTTAGCTTGTAATGATTTTTTGACACGAATTTTATCACTAGGATATCTTTTAGCTTGTTGTACGATAACTGCTTGTAATTGATCTTTATTAAAGGTTTTTTCAAATAAATCTCTAGCTACACGCCTTCTATTTTCTGGTGAAAGTAATCTTAATTTTTTTAGTACATTTGATCGTTTAATACGTATAGACTCCTCTATATCATGTACATTACTGTTTTCTAGATTTGACACTCTAGTATTAATATCTGCACTTTGACTTTCAGACATACGAGATATTCTTAAACCTTCCTCAGGAAGTAATTGCATTAAAGCCCCCTGAATAATAGATTGTTCTACCTCCTCTACGGAACTTCGATCACCTAAATAAAGACCTATTTCTCCACTTTGTTGTAAATCTGATAATTGTTCCTTGAGCATTTGCTTAATCAAGTCTCTGAATTGTAACACATCTTCTTCACTATTCAACTCAAAACTATACCGTCCATCAAGAACTTCTACTGATATTCTATCTATGATACTATTTCTATAGTTTTCATGGGAATTTCCTTGACTCATAATATTTTTTCTCTATAAATTACATAAAAAAAATAAATAGCCCTACAAAAGTATTACTTATGAGTTATTTTGAGGTTTTTAATTTTAGCTCACTTAGAGCTTGTTATCCATTAATAAAATCATTTAAATCCGCTATTACTATCTTTAATAATAAAAATTACCTTATCAGTCTATTATTATTTATAAGTATAAACAGTACTGCACAAAACCAGTATTATACCACTTGTGTGGCATTTTATAATTTAGAAAACCTCTTTGATTGTGAAAATGACCCTTTTACTTTTGATGATGATTTTACCCCAAAAGGATCTAAAAACTGGACTGTAAAACGTTACACGAACAAAATCAAAAAAATTAGTAAAACTTTAGCAGCTCTTAAAGGCTATTCCAAAACACCAGCCGTACTTATTGGACTTTGTGAGGTTGAAAACAAAACCGTAATTGAAGACCTCTTACAAACTAAAGCACTTTCTGCGTTTGATTATGGTATTGCTCATAAAAATAGTCCTGATAAAAGAGGAATTGATGTGGCACTAATTTATGATCGTAGTGTTTTTGATATAGCCCATGAACAAACTCATCGTCTATTACTTTTTGACAACGATCAAAACCGTATTTTCACACGCGATCAACTGTGTGTTACTGGATATTTAGGCGAGGAACTCATCGCAATTATAGTTAATCATTGGCCTTCACGAAGAGGGGGTAAAACAAAAAGTGCCCCTAATAGAATAAAAGCAGCTCAATGCACTAAAAAAATTATTGACTCCTTACATCACACCCATAACAAGAACTTAAAAATTATAGTTATGGGGGATTTCAATGATAATCCTACAGATCAAAGTCTAAAAAAAATATTACAAACAAAAGGAAAAAAAGTACCTTCAAAAAATGGATATTACCTATTTAACCCAATGGAAAAAATGGCATCTAAAGGACTGGGGAGTTTAGCTTACAGGGACAAGTGGTATGTATTTGATCAAATGCTTTTTTCCAATTCTTTTATAGAAACTAATTACAAAGGTTTTAAGCTTTATCAAACTCATATTTACCACCCTAAGCATTTACAATTTCAAGAGCAAATGTACCAAGGTTATCCTTGGAGTACTTACAAGAGAGGACGTTATTTTAATGGATATAGCGATCATTTCCCTATCTATTCCATTTTAATCAAAGAAGTTTCCAATACAGATTAATTTTATACAATACCAATTGGTCTTTGAAATTAGGGCAAACGCATAAAATTTATTTTTGAAAAAAATGATACTTTGTAGTCCATGACTTACAAATCTAGAAGTCTAAAAAATGAT
>WTKB01000036.1 GCA_011524575.1 Aquimarina sp. | reverse complement strand
TTATTTTTGGTCAAGTACCTTTTGAATCTCTGCAATTTGATCTCTGAATTTTGCTGCTTTTAAAAAGTCCAATTCTTTAGCTGATTTTTCCATTTGTTTACGTAGTTCTCTTGATCGTTGTAATAATTGTTCTCTATTTAAAAATTGCATGTCTTGCGTATGAATTTCATCTTGCAATTGTTGCCTATAGTTTTTATTCTGATTAGAATGTTCATTTAATTGATCTTCTATAGGTTTATTAAGAGGTTGTGGGATAAGCCCATTTTTTTCATTATAATTTTGTTGTTTTTCTCGTCGGTAATGGGTTTGATTTATAGTTACTTCCATACTTTTAGTCATTTTATCAGCATACAAAATTGCTTTCCCATGAACATTTCTTGCGGCTCTACCTATAGTTTGTGTTAGAGAACGCACATTTCTTAGAAAACCTTCTTTATCAGCATCAATAATAGCCACAAGAGCAACTTCTGGTAAATCCAAACCCTCACGCAGCAGATTTACGCCAATAAGTACATCAAAAATCCCACGCCTTAAGTTGTTCATAATTTCTACTCTTTCAAGCGTATCAATGTCACTATGAATATAACTCGATTTTACGGCTATTTTTTCTAAATATCTCGAAAGCTCTTCTGCCATACGTTTGGTAAGCGTAGTGACTAATACTCTTTGGTTTTTTTCAATACATTTTTGGATTTCTTCAATTAAATCATCAATTTGATTTTCACTAGGGCGTACTTCAATTATTGGGTCTAAAAGCCCTGTTGGTCTTATAATTTGCTCCGTGATCACTCCTTCACATTGTTGTAATTCATAATCTGCTGGTGTTGCACTAATATAAATTACTTGATTTTGTAAATGTACAAATTCATCAAATTTCAATGGACGGTTGTCCATAGCTGCAGGCAATCGAAAGCCATATTCTACCAGATTTTGTTTTCGGGATTTATCCCCCCCAAACATCGCATGAACTTGCGGAATTGTTACATGGCTTTCATCTATTAACATTAAATAATCATCAGGAAAATAATCCAATAAACAAAATGGGCGTGTTCCTGGTTGACGGCCATCAAGGTATCTGGAGTAATTCTCTATTCCAGAACAATATCCTAGTTCTTTAATCATTTCCAAATCATAATTGGTACGCTCTAGAAGCCGTTCGGCTTCGGTATTTTTTCCTTGTTCTTGAAAGAATTTAACTTGTTTTCCTAAATCTATAGAAATTTGATCTATAGCTTGGTCAAGAATTTCTTTCGAGGTAACAAATAAATTAGCAGGATAGATTTTGATTTTATCATATTGTTCTAATAGTTGTAAACTCGCAGGGTCAAAGGTTTCAATTTCTTCAATTTCATCTCCAAAAAAATGTATTCTGAAAGCATAATCTGCATAGCTAGGAAAAATATCTAAAGTATCCCCTTTTACTCTAAAATTTCCATGCATGAAATCTGCTTCTGTACGGGCGTATAAACTTTGTACCAATTGACGTAAAAGAGTTGTTCTTGAAATTACCTGATCTTTTTCTAAATGAATGATACTTTTTTCAAATTCATGTGGATTTCCAATACCATATAAACACGATACTGAAGCAACTACCAGCACATCTCTGCGTCCAGACAGTAGGGAGGAAGTGGTGCTAAGTCGTAATTTTTCCAGTTCATCATTAATAGATAAATCTTTTTCTATATAGGTTCCACTACTTGGGATATAGGCCTCAGGTTGGTAGTAGTCATAGTACGAAACAAAATATTCAATAGCATTATTCGGAAAAAATTGTTTAAATTCTTGATATAATTGTGCTGCTAAGGTTTTATTATGTGCTAAAACCAGTGTAGGTTTTTGGATATTTTGTATGATATTAGCAGCAGTAAAAGTTTTACCAGAGCCAGTAACTCCTAGTAATGTTTGGAATTTAGTTCCTTTTTGGAGTCCATTAGTTAGTTCCGAAATCGCTTCGGGTTGATCCCCAGTAGGAGAAAACTGTGCTTTAAGTTGAAATTCCATATACCTCTATTTTATATTTGTATCAAATTACAGGTTTAACTTTTTTTTCAAGGCTAATGCAAGAAATTAATTTTTTGAAGTAAACTTGATTTGTACTTTTTTCCTATTAATTATATTATTCTCAATATGTCCAATGCAGTTCGGATCTCCAATAAAAAACAAATGTATCCCATTTCTGAAGCTCTTGATGACTACTTACAAAAGTACAATCGAATTTCACAAATTCCTTTAGTTTATGAAGATTTACATAGGTTTTCAGGAGCAGTAAATTTATACACCGATAATGACGAAGATACCCTTTGGTTAAGAGTGTTTTACTCTGATTCCGACCGTCAAGAGATTGATACGTATTTAAAACAAGTTTATACTATTTTACATTCTGATGGTAACGAACAAATTATAGAATTTTTAAATATTGATGCTGTAGACTATTGTTCTTTTGCAAACTCTAAACCTTTTAGAGTTAAGGTTAGGAATATTTTAAATGATAATTTTACTTATTTTTATGTTAAAAAAGCTGACGCTTCAAGGATATATGGTTTAGAATTGGAGCATTTACTTTCTGCCAATCGCATCCATTACTTAGTAAAAGGAGATACCTTGATTGAAGAACATGTTATAGGTATTCCAGGAGATATTTTTATTAAAGATTATTTACCTGACTTGTCAAAGTCGGCAAAAACAAAAATTGCTAAAGAATTTGTGAAGTTCAATGAGATTTGCCAATTGAGGCTTTTAGGCGATATGCGTTCTTATAATTATGTAATTATCCCGATACACGATTTTGATCACGTGGAATACCGTATTCGTTCCATTGATTTTGATCAACAGTCCTATGAAGGAAAACTTAAAGTTTATCAACCTCAATTTTTTAAAGAAAACTATACTATAGTTAAATTAGTAACCGATTGTTTGGGGCTTTCATCGGTTCTACAATATAAAAAAGAACAAAGAGCCATCCTAGCAAAGCGTATTATTAATACTCAAAGTCGGTTACCACTTCTTTTAGAAACACTTTCTAAAGACCAAATATCTTCAAAAGAAAAGGTAGATGAACTTAAAATGGAGTTGTTTCATTATACACATCATTTTAAATTTAAACAGTGTTCATCTATGGGAGAGATATTATCAACAGGTTTTGAGTTAGTTAAGCGTAGGTTTTTGTCATATACTCGTGATTATTATTAATAATGAGTTTAAATAGGCTCTAAACAAAATAACAGCTTTAGGTATGCCTATTTCTAAAAAAAATCAAATTATATCTAATTACGGCTTGTTCATAAAATTTTATCAGTTTATTGATGAAGTTCATGTTTTGATTTTTAGAAGTGAGCAAAAGGCTGTTTGAGCCTGAAAGAGCGAGTT
>WTKB01000257.1 GCA_011524575.1 Aquimarina sp. | reverse complement strand
GTCAAAATATAAATTGTAAAAAAAACACCTTCAGTTTTGTGATAAGTCCTACGGTTGAAGATGGACAAAAATTAAATACTAAAGATTTAAATAAAATTACGAACGAGTTTGTAAAAGAATTAAAGCTAGATCAACACCAAGGTCTTGGTTTCATTCATCATGATCAGGAACATAAACATGTTCATCTATATGTAAATAGGATTGATTTTAATGGTAAAGCTTACAATGATTCTTTTATCGGTAAGTACAGTCAAATAGCTGCAGAGAAAGTGGCTAAAAAGCTAGAGCTGAAAACAGTAAAGCAGATTCAAGAAGAAAAGTTAAAATCATTAAAAGTTGAGCGAAAAAATATTAAGCAAATTCATGATAAATGTATTAAAGATTTTAGCCCAAAAAATCATTTAGAATATCAAACTGCTATGAAAGAACTAGGAGTTAAAGTAAAACCAGTAATTAATAAATCAGGGAGGCTACAAGGGTATCGCTATGACCCCAATGGAATTAATTTAAAAGGTTCTGAAGTACACAGAAGCTTATCAATAAATAAGCTTAATCTTCAATTAGAACCTACTATCAAAATAGCAAAACAAATAATTAAAACAGTGAGTAAGATCTCACACGAAATGGGAATGTAATATGGGTAAACTAGATGAAATAGGAGAAGTAATCATCGATGAATTTGAAAAAGTAGAAAAACACTTAAACGAATTCAAAAAGGTGTCTAATGAATTAAAAGCTGTTCAACTAAAACCTGACCTTACAGAATTGAATGAGTTGGTTGAAAGAATGGAAACAAATTTAGCTACCGTAACTGAACAAAAGAATGAGGCTTATAAAGAGCTGTTGAAAAGAATAGATCAAGCAAAGGTATCCCCCAAGTGGTTTCAATATTTTCAAGTTGGATTTGTAGCATTTGTTTTCATATTTATTTGTGTAATTATTTCAGACACTAAGGATTTGAACAAACAACTTCTTGAATCCGAGCGAAAACGCAACAAAACATCACAATTTTTCACAGCATTTATCAGATCAGATGCTAAAATAGAGCGTGCTTTTGATAAATGGGAACCTAATAAATAATTTATGAAAACCATATTACTAACACACCAAAAAGGCGGGGTAGGTAAAACTACCCTTTGTTTTAACCTTGCAATGAATTTAGCTAAAGAAGCTAAAGTTTGTGTATTGGATACCGATTATCAAGGCAGCTTAATTAACTTAAAAGAAGTTATTAGTGATTTTGAAATTACGACAGATGTAAGTGTTTTAAATTCTGATAAATACGACTTTTTGTTTATTGACACACCCCCTTATTTATCCGATCAATTACCTGGTTTAATTCAGAAATCAGATGTAATCATTGTTCCAACTAAGGCAGGAGTTTTAGATGTGATGGCTATACAAAGTACAATTAGTTTAATAGAGCAAAATAATGCGCTAGATAAAGCTTTAGTGGTGCTCAATATGATCAAACCCAATACTACACTTACCAATGAGGTAAAGTCACAAATTAAAGTAACCATAGCCAATACAATGATTAATGATTTGGTGGTGTTTACAAGATCAGTTTTAACATCGGGAGTACAACAGTCTAAAAAGGCACAACGACTTTTAGATAAACTCACTAAAGAGGTTTTAGTAAAACTCATCAACTAAAAAAATACATATCTAGTTATCTAGAAATCTAAAAAAATAATTTTATGGAAAACTCAAAATTTGGAAATCTATTAAACCAAGTCACTTCGCAGACACCCAAAGGCGTTACTCAAAAAGTAAGTAAGTCCAAGGCTAAAAAATCAGAACCACAGGCGCAACTTTCCTTTTATTTAGACAAAGGTTTATTTAAAAAATTAAAGATGAAAGCCGTTGAAAAAGATACCTCTATAAAAGAAATTATGCATGAGTGTATTACACAGTATCTAAACAAAAAACAGTAGTTTTGAAAAATAAATTACTGTTTTCATAAAGTAAAAAAATAAACATATAAAGCGTTTAGCTTTTGATTTGGTTTTAGAAACTCGCCAAGTTAATATTCCACCACTATCAGAAGATAAGACGCCTACGCTTTTGCGTGGGCTGTTCTTATTATGGTGGAAAGGTTTTTGGCGAGACCTCTAAAGCTAATAAGATTCAGTTCCACGCTTTTTTTTATTCATTATCCTATGGAAACAAACAAAATCGCCAACCTAAAAATTTCATATAGCGACTCTCCTAGTCCATCAGAAAAAGAAATTATAGAACAATACTGGAAACTAGATGAAAGTTTCTTATTCCCTATCAAACCCAAAACAATAAAGGACAAATTTGACTTAACAAGTAAAGAGTTAAGAGATTTGATTGCGCAAAACTCTAAACTAGAATTTTATATTTTTTGTCCTTCCTGTGAATCTTACGAGCAAAATATAGTATCAAGTCAAACAGGCTTTAGAGAGGTGCTTAGTTATTATAATTCAAGATATAACACTTCCAAATGTGATTATTGCAAACAAGTTGAAAGAGAAGCTTTAGCACGTGAAAGAGAAGAACTCAGGCAAAAGGAAATCAATAAATATAAGGATGCCGTTAAAAACAAAGTTTGGGAAGAATTATCAGATTATGATAATGAAGTTTTAAAAAGTATACTAGACAGAGGATTTGATGTGAGTTATAGTTACTATGGAAAAGATGGTAAACCAGGTATTTTAAAATTCATCAAGTCATTAAGATTACTCAGTAGTTTAAACCTTTTGCTTTTAAAATATAATTTCAGAAATTATATATGTGATGTTGAATATTTACCTCAGTTAGAGGATGTCTATGATTATGAACCTAAGCCGCTTAAAAAATTAGAAACCGTAATTTTAAATGATGAAATAAGGATGCTACTTCCCAAAGCTCAAGAATCCAATCATCCCAATGCTCCTAAATTTTCAGGTACGGTTAATTTTCAAGAAGAGATTATTATTCAATCCAACATGAATTACATCTTTGGTATGTGGCAAAGAGCTAATGGAGACTTTTACTTAACGCTAATTCCTGAGGAAAGACTAGAAGCTTACCCTCAAATTAAAAGGCTATCTAGCTACCCCAAACACATTCACGAGATTATGCAAGATTATTTAAATTCTATGGGAGAAGGATTTTAATATGCACTGCTAAAAATCAGGTATTCATATAGCTCCGTCCATAGGGTGAGAGCTATATGAAACCTTAAATTTGAAATTAAAAAAAGAAGTTTTTGTTTAGACCAAACCTAAGTGTCTCCTTTTAACTTCTCAAGTCCATATAGTCCCAAAATATCTTTTTTCATTTATTGGAACTTACACACCAACCTGCGGAATCACGCAGTTGCTAATCCAAGCTACATTTTATATTTTCACGGAATTATAAA
>WTKB01000213.1 GCA_011524575.1 Aquimarina sp. | reverse complement strand
AGGTTTTGGTTTACTTTTAAATGATACGTATATCGAGATATATAAATCTTTTTAAAGTAACCCAAGTTCTTAAAATTTTGGATTACAGGAAGTAGTGAGTTTAGACAAGCTCTTAAAATAGTTTATGCGTTAAGTGCCTCAGCACCACCAACAATTTCTAAGATTTCATTTGTAATTGCTGCTTGACGTGCTTTATTATAAGAAAGCTTTAATGCATCTCTTAATTGAGTGGCATTATCAGTAGCTTTATGCATTGCAGTCATACGAGCACCATGTTCTGAAGCTACAGAATCTCTTAATGCTTTATAAAACTGAACTTTTAAAGATTTTGGTAAAAGATCCTCTATAATCTGCACCTTAGAAGGTTCAAAGATATAATCGGTATCTGCTTGCGAATCCACTTCACTAGACTGAATAGGCAATAATTGTTCTGTCACAACAACTTGTGTTGCTGCATTTTTAAACTGATTATACACAAGAAGAATTTGATCATAAGTTTCTGAAGTATATAAATCCATTAATCTCTCGGTAATATCAGAAGCCTTATCGAAAACAAGATCATCAAAAATCTTAACATTATTTTCAAAAATAGAAAATTCTTTAGATAGAATATCATTTGCTTTCTTACCAATAGTAAAAAAATCTACTTGTTTATCAGCTAATTCCTCAGAAACAAGTTTCTTAGAAGCCTTAACAATATTAGAGTTAAAAGCACCCGCTAATCCTCTATTTGAAGAAATAGAAACTACCAGCACTTTATTAATTTCTCGTTGCTTGGTAAGACTATTCGAAACATTAGCTCCTACAGAAGCATTTAAGGCACCTAAAAGCTCTGTAAGCTTTTCAGAATAGGGACGCATAGATTGAATCGCGTCTTGAGCTTTACTCAGTTTCGATGCAGATACCATTTTCATGGCACTAGTAATCTGCATAGTCGAAGACACCGATTTAATCCTACTTCTTAATTCTTTTAAATTTGCCATGGATAAATTTTATATTCAAAAATAGACGATCAAAAATCTATACTTAGAGCTTGTTTAAAGGCACTACTTTCTATAATCCCTTTAAACAAGCTCTTAAAAATAGATAATCTAAATTTTATTATTGGAATTTCTTAGAAACTTCAGCTGCAACGCTTACAAGTACATCAATAACTTCATCTGTAAGTTTTCCTTTCTTTAAAGTATCTAAACTTGCTCTATGCTTATGATTTAAAGCTTCTAAGTAATCATGTTCAAATTCCTTTACTTTAGCAACTGGAACATCTTTTAATAAGTTTTTAGAACCCGCATAAATAATTGCAATTTGATCTTCTACAGTATAAGGATCATTTTGAGCTTGCTTTAAGATCTCTACATTACGCTTCCCTTTTTCAATTACATTAAGAGTAGCTGCATCCAAATCCGAACCAAACTTAGCAAAAGCTTCTAATTCTCTAAACTGTGCTTGATCTAACTTTAAAGTACCTGATACCTTCTTCATAGATTTAATCTGTGCTGATCCCCCAACACGAGATACTGAAATACCTACGTTAATCGCAGGACGTACACCCGAGTTAAATAAATCAGAAGTTAAGAAGATCTGACCATCAGTAATCGAAATCACATTAGTAGGAATATATGCAGAAACATCCCCTGCTTGCGTTTCAATAATTGGAAGGGCTGTTAAAGAACCACCACCTTTAACCACACCTTTAAGTGACTCTGGTAAATCGTTCATTTGAGCAGCAATCTTATCATCTGCAATTACTTTAGCTGAACGCTCTAATAATCTAGAGTGTAAATAGAATACATCCCCTGGATATGCCTCACGTCCTGGTGGACGACGTAATAATAAAGAAACCTCACGATAAGCAACTGCTTGCTTTGATAAATCATCAAAAACAATTAAAGCAGGCCTTCCTGTATCACGGAAATACTCACCAATAGCAGCACCAGCAAAAGGAGCATAAACTTGCATTGGTGCCGGATCAGAAGCATTTGCAGCAACAATAGTTGTATAAGCAAGAGCACCTTTATCTTCTAAAACTTTAGCAATATTCGCTACTGTAGAGGCTTTCTGTCCTACAGCAACATATATACAATACACTGGCTCACCAGCATCATAAAATTCTTTCTGATTTAAAATAGTATCAATACAAACGGTAGTCTTACCTGTTTGACGGTCACCGATAACAAGCTCACGCTGACCACGACCTACAGGAACCATAGCATCAATAGACTTAATCCCAGTTTGCAAAGGTTCATTAACTGGCTGACGAAAAACAACTCCTGGCGCTTTACGCTCTAGTGGCATTTCATAAGTTTGCCCTTGAATAGGACCTTTTCCATCGATAGGCGTTCCAAGAGTATCTACCACACGACCTACAATACCATCACCTACATTGATCGAAGCAATACGCTTGGTACGTTTAACAGTATCTCCTTCTTTTACAGAAGTAGAAGAACCTAATAAAACTACCCCAACATTATCTTGTTCAAGGTTCAATACAATTCCTTCAAGTCCACCTGCGAACTCTACAAGCTCACCGTATTGTGCATTAGAGAGTCCAAAAACTCGTGCAATACCATCACCTACTTGTAAAACAGAACCTACTTCCTGTAAAGAATCAGAAGATCCTAAACCTGATAATTGTTGCTTTATAATTGCTGATACTTCAGCAGGATTAATTTCAGCCATTACTCGTTATATTTAATGTTTAAGTCTGTAAAAACAGAAAAACCAACTATTGTTATTATATATTATTATTATAAATTAACTTTAAAAGCACAATACCTTAATTGATTATTAAGTAAAATACTTGAATGATTAATTTTTTAATTTAAAGAAGCATCTAAAAGTGTACGCTTCATCTCTTGAATCTTGTTACTAATACTTGAATCTAATTCAACATCACCCACTCTTAGAATAAATCCACCTAAAATATCTGGATTAACTGTGTTTTTAATTTGAATTTGAGATGATGATGTAGCACCTGAGATCTCTTGAGCTTTTTTAAGTACTGCTTGCTCTAGTTCAGGAGTCAAAGCTATAGCCGTTATTACTGAAGCTTCAATAATTCCTTTTTCTTGTTTATATAAAGCTACAAAAGAAGAAGCTACCTGTCCTAAGATAGGCAAACGATTGTTCTCATCTAGTAGTTTAAAAACATCTAAGGTTTGAGCGTTACAGTTCGAGAATATTGATTTTAACAAAGCTAATTTAGACTCCGAAGAAACAACAGAATTAGTAAGTACTTCGTTCAACTCCTCACTTTTTGAAAAAGTCTGAGAAATATTTAGCATATCATTAAAAACATCAGCTTCGACACTTTTGTCTTTGGCAAGACTCAAAATAGCACTCGCATATCTTATGGCAGCTCTGCTCATAAAAAAGGATTTTTTAGTTTAATGAATTCTCTTTAAGAAGTGCAGCAATAAGTTCTTGTTGCTTTCCTGTATTGGTAAGCTCACTTTTTACTAACTCCTCTGCAATTTGCAAAGAAACACCCGCTACTTGATTTTTTAAATCTGCAAGTGCAGCTCTTTTCTCAGAAACAATCGTTTCTTGAGCTTGCTTTATTATTTTTTCAGATTCTTTTTCCGCCTCAGATTTTGCATCAGCTAAAATAACTGCTTTTAACTCACGAGCTTCTTTAAGAAGTGCTTCTTTTTCTTCCCTAGCTAGTTTTAATACACGCTCATTATCTGCTTGAAGATTTTGAAGTTCTTTCTTTGCGTTTTCTGCAGCATCCAAAGCCGATTGAATACCTTCTTCACGGTTTTGTAAACTATCTAAAATAGGCTTCCACGCAAATTTACGCATCAATAGAATTAAAACTAAAAGAATGACTGCCTGAATGACAAAAAGACCAGGTGAAAAATCGTGAATCAAGTTCATAATTTAAATATATTTAGCGTTTTTATTTTTCAATAGAAAAAAGGCATTTTTAAGCCAACCGCTTAAAAATGCCTTTAATTTTGTAAAATTACTTCCCAAGAATTAAAGCACCAAATGCTAATCCTTCTAAAAGTGCTCCAATGATAATCATTGCAGTTTGGATTTTACCTGCAGCCTCTGGCTGGCGTGCGATTGCGTCCATTGCTGAACCACCAATTTTTCCTAATCCTAATCCACCTCCGATTACGATTATTCCTGCACCTACTAAACTTGGAATTGTCATGATAAAATATATAAATAATTAAACAAATTCAAATACAATAATTAATGATGATCATGCTCCTCTACTGCCATTCCAATAAAAAGCGACGACAACATTGTAAATATAAACGCTTGCAAAAATGCAACAAGCAATTCAATTAAAGTTATAAAAAGTGTCAATAAAAAAGACACTCCAAAACCACCTGGAATACCTAAAGCTTCTCTTGCCGTATAACCCACTGCTATAAGCCCCATAACTACAGCATGACCCGCAGTAATGTTAGCAAACAAACGAATAAGTAATGAAAATGGCTTAGTAAACATACCTAAAACTTCGATAGGCATTAAAACAATTTTCATAAGAACAGGTACACCTGGCATCCAAAAAATATGTTTCCAATAATCTTTATTTGCACTAAATGCCGTAATAAAAAACGTAAACAATGCTAAACATACTGTCACTGCAATATTACCTGTAACATTAAATCCTAGCGGAGTCAAACCAAGTAAATTAAGCACCCAAATAAAGAAAAACACCGTTAGCAAAAAAGCCATAAACTTACGGTATTTTTTCTCTCCGATATTTGGTCTTGCTATTTCATCACGAACAAAAATAACTAATGGCTCTAAAACACGACCAATACCAGTAGGTATAGCCCCTTTTTTATAACCTTTTGCTAAAGAACCAAATCCTAGAATCATAAGTAAACCAGCTAAAAGCATACCTACAACACTTTTAGTAATAGAAAAATCAAGAACTTTAGAGGCGTTTATTGGATGATGATCTGCATCAAATGAAAGATGCGTAGCTCCAGAATTTAATTCGTATATTTTACTATGCAACTTTACCAATTTAACACCATCATGACTATAAACATAAGTTCCGTCATCGTTATGATGAAAAGCAGATGACATAAAGGTTTTTAAACCTTGAGTTGTCCAAACTATCACAGGAAGAGAGAAACCAATATGTTTACGCTCCTCTTTACCATAAGAAAACAAATGAAAATCATGAGAGTCCGCAAGGTGATGCTCCTTGTAAGCATCTATTTCATGCTTAGTATCAACCATACCTCCATGAGATTCTGATTGACCACCATGATGCACATCATGTGCTACAGGCTGACTTGAAGAAGTAGCTATTGGTTTTGCAAATGCAAAATTAAAAGAAAAGAACATTACTGCTACTACAGCTAAATACTTTACCAAATTCATATCAGTGAACTATGAGATTGATCAATAAATTGGCTGCAAAATTACGTATTAAATTCCAAAAAAAATACGATTAAGACAAATAATTTACATAAAATTATAAATGCAAATTGTTAATAGACATAATTATACCTGTTTTAGACGGAATCTATGTACTATTAAAAAAGAAAATCTCTCTTTTTTAGGCCTATAACTAAAACCTTCAAAGATATCAATTACTCTACAAAAAACTCTATACACTTTGCTAATTCTAAACAAATTTTATAACTATAAAATTGTTATTTTTTGTAAATTTAAATATTTTTAATAGAAACCTCATTAATAAAAATGAATGACTCGAAAACTTAACATCCTTCTTGTAGAAGATGACATGATTGAAATCATGAAATTGAATAGAACGATTTCATCCTTGAACTTAAATCATAAAATCATTGAAGCCAATAATGGTGAAGAAGCTTTAACGATTTTACGACAAAAAGAGCATTTGCCTGACATTATTTTATTAGATTTAAATATGACAAAGATGAATGGCATTGAATTTTTAAATATCCTAAGAAACGACGAGCAATTAATGCATATTCCAACAATAATTCTAACGACATCTAACCATCAAAAAGACTTATTAGAGTGTTATAAAACAGGAGTTAGCGGATACATCACAAAACCCTTGAAATATGAGGATTATGTTATTAAAATCGAGAAAGTACTAGCATATTGGAGTATTAATGAACTAATAAGCGTTTAAATGAAAGGTATAGTTTTTACAGAATTTTTAGAATTGGTTGAAGATAAATTTGGTTTAGAAATGGTGGATACTATTATAACGAATTCTAATTTAGAATCTAGCGGTATTTATACAGCAGTAGGTACCTATAGTTTTTCTGAGATGTTACAACTATTACAACACCTGAGTGCTCTAACAGAAATATCTATAAACAATTTACTCTTAACCTATGGTGAACATTTTTTTAGTACTATCGAAAAAAGTTATCCTGGGCTTTTAGCCACTTATAACGATCCTATAGAAATGATTTCTTCTATAGAAAATCACATACATGTAGAAGTAAGAAAAATTTATCCAGATGCGGAGCTTCCCACTTTTGAAGTCATAGATAAAACAGAAGACTCACTAATTATGGTGTATCGATCAAGTAGAGCCATGCATCACTTTGGATTAGGCTTAATGAATAAAACCTTTGAACATTTTAACAGCACCGCAACCATTGATTTAAAGAACATTAAAGACGACGGCACCGAAGTCAAATTTATCATTAATAAAATTAATGGATAACAAACAAATTGAGCTGCTAAAACGTGCGTTGCACAGAGAAAAAGAAGCTAGAAAAGCAGCAGAGCGCATTTTAGAAGATAAATCAAGAGTTCTTTATCAAACCTCTTTAAAGTTAGAACAGCTACTAGACGAAAAATCTTCGCAACTTCAAGGGGTTTTCGAAAATATTATCGATGCTTATGTAGTAATTGATATTAAAGGAAATATTCTTAAATTTAATGATGCTGCCATACATCTTTTAGGCTATGACATCAATAAAAACGAATTAAACGTTCTCCGTTTAATTGCTAAAGAAGATTTTAAATATACAATAGCTTCTTTTTCAAAACTCCAAACTAAAGGATTTTTCAAAAATTTCGAAGTACGTATTTACACAAAATCGAAAGAAGTAAAATGGGTGAGCATTAATGCCAGTATGGTTTATGATAAAAATCAAAAACCTATTGCTGCGCAAGGAATTGTTCGAGATATTACCAAAGAAAGAGAAAAAGCTTTTATTATTAACTTAATTAATAGAGTTGCAAAATCTATTCTTGGAAAAATAGACATCTATCAAATTGCCACAAAACTAACTGGTATTATTGCGCAATATCTAGGCACAGAACATTGCATAATTTACATTATCAATAAACAGGATCAGACCATAGAACAGATTGCTGCCTTTGGTCAAAAATTAAATGAAAAAAAACAAATTATAGACAAAGCTATCTTTCCAATTGAAAAAGGAATTACAGGTAGAGTCGTACGAACAGGTATTGCTGAGATTGTAGCAGACACCTCTTTAGACAAGGACTATATTAAAAATAGAAAGGTGCGACTTTCAGAAATTGTAGTACCTATTTTAAACGAAGGAGAAGTGATTGGTTTAATAGATTCTGAGCACGATCAAAAAAATTATTATACCAAATCGCAATTAAAAACTATAGAAAATATCGCAAGTTTAGTAGCTATGCAACTAAAAAGTGCCATTAATATCAGGGCACGAGAAAAAGCTGAAAACAAAAATAAAAGGCTACTCAAAGAACTTGAAAGAAGCAATGATGAATTAAAAGAATATGCACACATTGTATCTCACGACTTAAAATCACCCCTAAGGAGTATTTATGCATTAACCAGCTTTATTAAAGAAGACAATAAAGAACAATTAAGCGAGGGGAGTCTTCAAAACTTTGGACTTATAGAAACTACCTTAGAAAAAATGGAACTTTTAATCACAGATATTCTAAATTACTCTAGCATTGGGGCAGATACCTCAGAAAAGATAGCTATTAACTTAGATCACCTCGTAAAAGAACTGCTTACCATCATTTATATACCTAAACATATAAAGATCGAATTAAAAAATGTGTTACCTATTTTTAAAGGAGATCGCACAAAACTTCAGCAACTATTTCAAAATTTAATTGGTAACGCCATAAAATATAACGACAAGACCCAAGGATCCATAGAAATAGGTGTAGAAGATCAAAAAGAGTATTGGCAATTTTACATCAAAGATAACGGGAAAGGAATTGAAGAAAAATATTATAAGAAAATTTTTGAAACCTTTGAGAAATTAGATAACAATCCTAAATCCTCTGGTATAGGATTATCCATTGTAAAAAAAATAGTAGAGTTATATCAAGGAAAAATATGGTTGGAATCTGAAATAAACATAGGAACTATCTTTTATTTTACACTAAAAAAAATCACAAATGGAACAACCGAATCAAAATTATATAAATAACTTATCGGGTGGTGATAACGCTTTTAAACAAAAACTAATCGCTGTTATTAAGAAAGAATTTCCTGAGGAGAAGCAGCTCTATTTTGAGAATTACCATGCTAAAAAATATAATTTAGCCGCTGATAGCGTACACAAACTCAAACATAAAATTAGTATTCTGAGTCTTGAAAAAAGTTATGAAGTAGCCCATAGCTATGAACAAGACTTACTCGAAGGAAACATGGATAAAAAAGACGCCTTTGAAGCCATTTTAGATACTATAACTGGCTACCTAGAGACTTTATAAGAATATTATATTAGTTAACGAGTACTAAAGATCGGTTTTTTAAACAAATCCCATTTCAAACGGATGCCAACTTCGGAGTAAATAAACCCTGCTGATGTAGTCGAGGCTATGTTGCTATGTAGCCCGTACAAATTAGCCACAAACCTATTAGATATCTTATAACCAAAGTTTCCTTGAAATCTATAGGTGTTTTGTTTTTCCTGATCTTTCACAAACTGCATACCTGTAGCCATATTTAAGTCATAGAACCAGTTGCCTTTTTGGTTTTTTACAAAATCCACAAACACCTCAATGGCATCAAAACGCTTTGGAGAGAAATAAGTAAATGGCACTTGATCTTTAAAGGTGATATATTGATAATTTAAGCCCGCTTTTAATAAAGGTTTATCAAAAATGTTATAATACAAAGAGGTAAACAATAGGTGTGATTGATTATCATCATTTTGCCACGTATAGTGGTACTGCGTGTACCATCCCAAATTAAAATTAGTACGGAGATTATAATTAGTATATATCGTGTTTTGTGCAATTTCTTTCCCTAATAAATCAGCATTAAAATCTTGCCATTGGCGTCTAAAACCAACATCTAAGTTTTGTAGTTGAAATGAATTAATAGCAAATTCAATAGCTGTAACAAACTGCGTGTAATCGGTTTGTAGTGCATTGACATCTGTAATCCCAATACTTGTTTTTAGATTGATGGTTGGACGAATTAAATAGGAACAACCCAGTAACATATTATTGGCTTCTGCCGAATTGTTTATGACACTATTTGTAGCATCTCTATGACTATAAACCCCACTAAATGTAAACTTTGTAGATACGGGAACGCTCAGGTTTGCTAAGAACATCTTGGCTTTATTATCTCCATTATCAAAACTATAGGTCGTTTTGGTTTCCACAAAAGGCGTAAACTGTTTATCTAGTATCTTTACAAAATTAACAGCATCTTTTTGATTGTTAAAAATAGACAATGTATTTCTAGCTGCAGCATATGACGCATTATACCTACCTAAAGCTTTTAAGGTATTCGCTTTTCCCAAATTGCCATCAAAAGAAGTACTATCGGCACTTAAAATACTACGGTAACCTTCAAGACTCTTTTTAAAATTACCCATATACGTGTGCAAAGTTGCACGCAGGGCTAAAACCCAATTTTGATTAGGGTATTCGCTGGCTAAATTTGTAATAACTGTCTTAGCCGTTTTGTATTTTTTATTCCAGATTAAAGCTTGCACGTAACGCTCGTTAGTTTGTTTTGTTACGACTTGATCTTTGTGCGGCAAACTTTCATAAGCCTGACTACTCAATTTTAGAGCTTCTTTTTCTTGTCCATTTAAATGCGCTACTAAAGCAAGACCATTTAGTGAAAGTGATTTATTTTCAGAGTTTTGAGCTAGTAACTCATAAGTCGATTTTGCTTTTTCAATTTGACTGATGATAAGATACAAATTTGCCAAATTTACTAAGCTGTCTTTGTCACTAGGAAACAACCTTAAGTTTTCTTTTAAAAGTGCTTCGACCTTGCTGTAATCTTGTAGTTGTTGTTTTTGATAGGCATAGCCTAAATACATATACTTTTTAGAGGTTAAAGCATTGGGGTTACTGGGCAATATCTCTAATGCCTTGTCCACAAAAATCAACGCATTTTCATAATCTTTTAAATTCGATAAAGTATTGGCATAACTTAAAAGTACGGGGAAACTTTTAGGATTTTCCTGAAGTAGCTTTTTAAAATAGATTTGAGCGGCTATAAAATCATTATTCCATAATAAAGATTCCCCGTAATTTAATTTTACTTCAAAATCATCAGGATAATCTTTCGCTAAATCTGTAAATAAACGAATCGCTTTTTGGGTATTACCATGGAGTCCTACAGCACGACCATAACACAAACGTGCGGTTCTATGGTCTGGATAGTCTTCTAAAATCACTTCAAAAAAAACTTCCGCCTGCTGGTACTTACCTGTTTCCAGAAAAGAAAATCCCTTTTCCATATCTTGAGAAAATCCGTTTATACTTAAAGCAAATACGATCAAAATAGTATAAAATCTAGGCATCATATCTATGGGAAATTTATTTCTGAATATACTTAATTCAGAACAAAGAACTAGTCATTTAACTATATTAATTGTATCTTATACCAATTGATCTTTGAAATCGGTATAAAATAAATTGAAGTATTTTTTCTTTATACGCATTATAAAAATCAAGCATAG
>WTKB01000096.1 GCA_011524575.1 Aquimarina sp. | reverse complement strand
TATTAGGTTCATTAACAAAATAAATAATGTAAATTTGTTGAACACACCTTAATAATAAAATATTCCATTATTTATGAAATTTAAATTTTTAATCTTTTCCATATTATTAAGTCTTAACTTATTAAATGCACAAGAAGGATTACCTGTTTACCATGATTACTTAACTGGAGGATGGTATTTTGTTCACCCCTCAATGGCTGGAGCGGCTCATCACAACCAAATTAGGCTTACAGGTAGAACTCAATGGCTAGATGTTGAAGATGCTCCTTCAACTTTAACAGCTAGTATCAATGGTCGAGTTACTAAAAATGTAGGTCTTGGCCTTATTGCCTATAGAGATCAAAATGGTAATTTTAGTGATAACGGTGCATACGGTACGTTCGCTTATCATCTAAATTTAAGTGCACGTGAGACTGAACTAAATCAACTTTCTTTTGGAATGAGCTTTGGGATAATCCAAAATGTATTAGACGAAACCTCTTTTAGTTCTACCATAGTAGCATTAGACCCTCTTTTAACAGGAACTTCTTCTATCGACAATTATGTAAATTCAGACTTTGGGGTATCATATTTAAACAAAAACTTTTTCGCACTATTTTCTTTAAAAAATGCTTTTAAGTTTTTTGCTAAGGACATACCTCAACTTGAGCCAGATAATTTAAGAAGATATGTATTTACAACTGGTTACACGTTCAATATTAACACTCCTGTAAAATTTAAAATGGAACCTTCTATACAATACATTTCTACTCCAGAACTAGCTCAGGAGTTTATAGATTTTAATGGGAAAGGTTACCTTGATATCAACACAGACTTAACTTTATGGGGAGGTGTATCATACCGAAGAGCTTTTGACGCCATTGAGTATAGAACTAATTCTAACACAATTCAGGAATTTACTTACAAGAGTATTACTGGGTTTGGAGGAGCACTGTACAAAGATTATGTAATTGCCTATACGTTTACTAATCAGTTAGGTGGTATACCTATAAGCAACTTAGGGTTTCATCAAATTACACTTGGATATAATTTTGGAGGAGACTCAAGAGCTTATGAAGGAAGTAGAAGATGGGATTGCGATTGTCCTGTAGGAAAGTTTTAATAGCATTTTAGTAAAACTTTAAATAAGATTCATTCTTTTTAAATAATTTTACAAACTGAAGTTATTTATATGAAGTTTAATCTTGTATCCGAATATCAACCTAAGGGAGACCAACCTAACGCTATTAAAGAACTTTCTAGTGGCTTAAAACAAGGGGTGAAATTTCAAACCCTTTTAGGGGTTACTGGATCAGGTAAAACTTTTACTGCAGCAAATATTGTTCAAGAGGTCCAAAAACCCACTCTAGTTTTAGCTCATAACAAGACTCTAGCTGCTCAGTTATATCAGGAATTTAAACAATTTTTCCCCAATAATGCTGTGGAATATTTTGTTTCTTACTATGATTATTACCAACCTGAAGCATTCATTCCCACTACTGGAACTTATATAGAAAAAGACCTTTCTATTAATGATGAATTAGAAAAACTAAGACTAAGCACTACATCATCTTTACTCTCTGGAAGAAGGGATATTTTAGTCGTAGCGTCTGTATCATGCTTATATGGAATAGGAAATCCTCATGAATTTCAAAAAAGTGTTATTCATTTAGAAAAAGAACAAGAAATATCTAGAACTGAATTATTACATAAACTAGTTCAAAGTCTATATTCTAGAACTGAGGCTGATTTCCTTCCTGGAAATTTCAGAATTAAAGGAGATACTATTGACATTTTCCCAAGCTATGCAGATGAAGCCTATAGGATTCATTTTTTTGGAGATGAAATTGAGGAAATTGAATCCTTTGACCCAAGCACAAAGCAAATTCTTGATGAATTTGAAGACATTACAATATACCCTGCAAATATGTTTGTAACTTCTACAGAAGTATTAAATGGTGCTATAGATCAAATTGCATTAGACTTAGGAAAACAAGTTGAATATTTTAAAGAAATAGGAAAACATTTAGAAGCTAAAAGACTAGAAGAGCGCACAAACTTTGATCTAGAAATGATTAAAGAATTAGGGTACTGTTCAGGAATTGAAAACTACTCAAGATACTTAGATGGTCGAGAACCTGGAACTAGACCATTCTGCTTATTAGATTTTTTTCCTGATGATTATTTAATGCTAATTGATGAAAGTCATGTAACGGTTCCGCAGGTTCATGCAATGTACGGAGGGGATAGATCCAGAAAAGAAAATCTTGTTGAATATGGTTTCAGGCTACCTGCTGCCATGGACAACAGACCTTTAAAATTTGAAGAGTTTGAATCCTTACAACAACAAGTAATTTACATTAGTGCTACACCTGCTGATTATGAATTACAAAAAAGTGAAGGTGTTTATACAGAACAGGTAATTAGACCTACTGGCCTATTAGATCCTATTATTGAAGTGAGACCTAGTCAAAATCAAATTGATGACTTAATCGAAGAAATGCAACAACGCATTGATATTGATGAAAGAATTCTAGTTACGACACTAACCAAAAGAATGGCTGAAGAATTAAATAAATATTTAACAAAAATTAATATTCGATGCCGTTACATTCACAGTGATATTGATACGCTAGAAAGGGTTGAAATCATGCAAGATCTTAGGAAAGGTCTATTTGATGTCCTTATTGGTGTAAATTTATTAAGAGAGGGGCTTGACTTACCAGAGGTATCTCTTGTAGCCATTCTAGATGCTGACAAAGAAGGCTTTTTAAGAAATCATAGATCACTAACCCAAACAATTGGTAGAGCTGCGCGTAATGTTAATGGTAAGGCAATTATGTATGCTGATAAAATTACTAAAAGTATGCAAAAAACTATTGATGAAACGAACTACCGAAGAACAAAACAAATTAATTACAATACAAAAAACAACATTAAACCCAAAGCCTTAAATAAGGCTATTGAAAACAGTTTAAGTAATAAACCTGAACCCTATAAAATTGAACAAGAACGAAGTTTAAAAGCTGCAGCAGAAGAGGTGGTTTATTTCTCCAAAGACCAACTTCAAACCAGAATCAAAGAAACCAGAAAAGAAATGGAAAAAGCAGCAAAAGACCTTGATTTTATGAAAGCGGCAAAATTAAGAGACGAAATAAAAATGCTTCAAGAAAAAGCTGCTAAAAAATAAATTAATTTAAAATTAATTTTGAGTTTGTGAGGCTCATTTGAATTTCTCTATTAGAATCTCTAGATATTGAATAGCCATGTAGCATTTGATGTCCCCTATTCTCAATAGCATTTAGTTTTAGTAAGTTTTCTTTTTCTAACTTAAATAAACTATTAGTTCCACTGTAAGCAAAATTGTAAGAGACTTGTGGTAAATCTATATGAATATCACTATTATTT
>WTKB01000072.1 GCA_011524575.1 Aquimarina sp. | reverse complement strand
ACTAAATTTGTTAAACAATATGAAAAAACAACATTTACCTCAAAAAACATGTATGGTTTGTAACAAACCTTTTGCTTGGCGTAAAAAATGGGCTAAAGACTGGGAAAATGTGAAATACTGTAGTGAACGCTGTCGCAGAAGTAAAAACAAAACAAATGGATAAAACAGGTTTAGTTTGGTTTAGAAACGACTTAAGAATTGAAGACCAAAAATCTTTATTTAAAGCTTCTCAAAAATACAATAGTATTATTGGGGTATTCTGTTTTGATTCTAATTGGTTTAAGGAAACCGAATATGGTTTTAAAAAAACGGAAAAATTTAGAGCACAATTTTTAATTGAATCCGTACAAGAGCTTAAAAATAATTTAAGCAAATTGAACATCCCTTTATTTGTGTATTTAGAGCATCCAGTTAAGGCGATCCCTAAGCTTTGTGAACTGCATAATTGTGTCGAAATTTTTTATCAAAAAGAATGGACTCAAGAAGAAAGCGACACAGAGCTTCACCTAATAAATAAATTACCCAACGTAACTTTCACCAGTCATTACGATCAATTTTTATTTGAACCCAATCAACTTCCTGTAGGTATGGAATCTTTACCAGAAGTTTTTACGGAGTTTCGAAAAATCGTTCAAAAAAAGTGTAAAGTGAATCCATGTACAAGTATTGATGCTTTTTACACACAAACTCCTATTATAAACCCCACTAAAATTCCCTCTTTAATAGATTTAGGATTGGATAGTTTTGAGGTACATAGCCATTCTGCATTTCCTTTTCAAGGTGGAGAAAATCAAGCTCAAAAAAGAATGCAATCTTATTTTTGGGAAAGCAATAAACTATCGGTTTATAAAAAAACGAGAAACGGATTACTTGGTACTAATTACAGTTCTAAGTTTTCATCGTGGTTAGCAAACGGTTGTATTTCTGCAAAAGCCATATATCACGAAATTAAAAAATACGAGAAAGAAGTCACCAAAAACGACTCTACTTACTGGTTAATTTTTGAATTGATTTGGCGTGATTACTTTAAATACATTTCACTAAAACACCAAAATAACATTTTTAAACTTGGAGGAATTAAATCCAGAGATTACGAATGGAAAAACAATGCTAAATATATTAAAGCTTGGATGGAGGGCAATACAGGAAAATATTTTGTAGATGCAAATATGCGTGAACTCCATGAAACGGGATGGATGAGTAATCGAGGCCGACAAAATGTGGCTTCGTTTTTTGCAAAGGATTGGAAATTAGATTGGCGTATTGGTGCGGCATATTTTGAAAGTATGCTGATAGATTATGATGTGCATAGCAATTATGGAAATTGGATGTATGTATCGGGAGTAGGAAATGACCCTAGAGATCGAAAATTTAATGTGGAACTGCAAGCTGAAAGGTATGATCCTAAAAACAAGTTTCAACAAACTTGGTTGCAAAAAACGCTATTTTAATGGTATTACGACTTGTACTCGGTGATCAATTAAACTACGAGCATTCTTGGCTGAATAGCCCAGATAAAAATGTGGTTTATTTTATGTGCGAAATGCACCAAGAAACCAATTATGTAAAACATCATGTTCAAAAAATCATTGCTTTTTTTGATAGCATGCGTAATTATGCCAAATTTTTAGAGCAACAAGGACATCAAATTATCTATTATAAATTAGATCATGAATGCAGTAAACTTCCGTTAGAAAAAATTCTTGATCATGTGATTACCAAAAACCAAATCACCACATTTGAATACCAATATCCAGACGAATATCGATTGGATGCACAACTTAAAAATTACTGTGATCAACTTGGTATCCCTTCAAGAGTATATGACACAGAACATTTTTACACCTCACGTAAGGAACTAACTGATTTTTTTGAGGGTAAAAAACAATTTACCATGGAATTTTTTTACCGTTATATGCGTAAAAAACACCAAATATTGATGCTTGATGCTAAAAATCCTGAAGGTGGTAAATGGAATTTTGACGGGAGTAATCGAAAAAAATGGACTGGAAAACACCTCATCCCACCAAATATTAGTTTTAGCAAAAACGTTTCTGAAATTAATCAGCTGCTTAAAATACAAGGGATTGAAACTATTGGTAGTGTAAATGAAAACCAATTTACATGGCCAACCAACCGAAGTGAATCTTTAAAAGCACTCAACTATTTTTGTGAACATTTATTAGTGCATTTTGGGGATTATCAGGATGCTATGCATACGGATCAATACTATTTATTTCATAGCAACTTATCCTTTGCCATGAACACCAAAATGCTTTCTCCTCAAGAAATAATAGAAACTGTAATTTCCCATTGGAGAAAGAAAAGTGATAAAATAGCCATTAGTCAGGTAGAAGGTTTTGTGCGTCAAATTGTAGGCTGGCGTGAATACATGCGAGGGATTTATTGGAGGCAAATGCCTAATTATACCTCGTTAAATAAACTTGAAAACACCAATTCATTACCTAGCTTTTATTGGACAGGTAAAACTAAAATGAATTGTTTACGTAGTTGTATCAACCAAAGTTTACAAACGGGTTATGCACATCACATACAAAGGTTAATGGTTACGGGTAACTATGCTTTACTCACCCAGTCCAATCCCAACGAAGTGGATCAATGGTATTTAGGAATTTATACCGATGCTATTGAATGGGTGCAATTACCTAACACTAGAGGTATGAGCCAGTATGCTGACGGAGGTATTGTAGCAACCAAACCATACATTTCTAGCGGAAGCTACATTAATAAAATGAGTAACTATTGCAAAAGTTGTTATTACAAAGTAAATGACAAAACAGGTGAAAAAGCTTGCCCTTTTAATGCCTTGTACTGGAATTTTTTACACAACAAACGAGACTTTTTACAAAATAACAATCGCATGAGTATGATGTATAGATTGTTGGATAAAATGGATAGAGAAACCTTAACGACACACTTAGAAAAAGCAGATCACATCATTAATCATCCTAATGACTACTAAACCAGCAATAAATATAGTATGGCTAAAGCGTGATTTAAGATTACAAGATCACGAACCTATTTGCAAGGCAATAGCCAATGGGTTACCTACGCTTTTGTTGTTTGTGTTTGAACCTTTATTAATGAATGATGAGCATTATAGTGAGCGTCATTGGAACTTTATAAAACAATCCATTAAGGATATAAATCAAAAATTAGAGGAGCACAATACCTCTGTTTTTTGTGTAGAAGAAGAATTTACTCATGTGTTAAGTAAACTACAACAGTTTTGGGTGGTTAAAAATTTATACTCCCATCAAGAAACTGGCATTCGAATAACTTTTGAAAGGGATAAAACGGTTAAACGCTTTTGCAAAAACAATTTAATAAATTGGCATGAAAGTATTACTAATGGTGTAGATCGCGGAC
>WTKB01000176.1 GCA_011524575.1 Aquimarina sp. | reverse complement strand
ACAAGCTCTAAAAAAATAATTTTAAATTAAAAATCCCAACTTTTATATCCGTTTGCATAAACATCAAATACATAATTACCCTCAGTAAGTAATATAAAGGTAAGATACGCCATTAAAAATACTGCTGTCCAAACTACAGAACGACGTAAGGCTTTAGTTTCTGAATCCATGTGCATAAATGCCCATGTGATTAAATATGCTTTATATAGAGTTAGAATAATAAAAAACCAGTTAAGGTATTTCATAGATAATAATCTGGCATTCATAAATTCTGGCTTCCATATACCAAAACCTACTTCTATAAGAGTAACTATTGAAAGGATACCAAAAACTTTCCAAATTTTACCAGTGTGTGATTCGTGCTGGTGTGCAATATCTTGTCCCATACTATTTTATTATATAATAAAAAGTGTTTTTTAATTTAAATCGATGAATGTAATTTTATACTAAGTAGAAAAAGGTAAATACAAATACCCATACTAAATCTACAAAGTGCCAGTATAAACCTACTTTTTCTACCATCTCATAGTTTCCTCTTTTTTCATAAGTACCTAATAGTACGTTAAAAAAGATAATTAAATTTAATACAATTCCAGAAATTACGTGGAAACCATGAAAACCTGTAATAAAGAAAAAGAAGTTTGCAAATAACGGACTTCCATACTCGTTTTTAGTAAGGTTTGCACCTTCGATAATACCAATTCCATTATTTTTAAGTTTAGACACTGATTCTTTTCGGTCTAAGATAATTTTATGTCCTTTTTCATCAAGTTTTTGAATACGTAAACGTAGGTTCGTATTTTTACTAAAACCAGCTATAACATCTTGCATACTATAGTTAGGTAGTTCTTTTTCAGATTCGTACCATACGCCCTTATTTGCTGTATGTTGCACACGCTCTTTGTGAGAAGCAGTTACAAATTCTGATAATTTTACTCTTTTACCATCTAGGTCTACAAATTGTAAAACCTGTCCTCCTTTAGTTTCTACGGCACCGTACTCACCCTTGATGAAATTTTTCCACTCCCAAGCTTGTGATCCCACAAAGACAATTCCACCAATAATGGTAAGAAACATATATAAAGACACTTTCTTTTTATTCATTTGATGTCCTGCATCCACGGCAAGTACCATAGTTACAGAAGAAAACACCAAAATAAATGTCATCAATGCCACATAATACATCGGAGCATCTACTCCATGAAAAAATGGAAAGTGATTAAAAACTTCATCTGCAATAGGCCAAGCATCCATAAACTTGTACCTTGAAAATCCGTAAGCGGCTAAAAAACCAGAAAATGTCAAGGCATCAGATAGGATAAAAAACCACATCATCATTTTACCATAACCTGCTTTTAAAGGTTTTTTTGATTCACCACCACCCCAAATGCTATTTTCTGTGCCAGTGTTAACAACAGCTGTTCCCATATAATTTAAATAACTAATAATTTTATAAAAATTTTAACAAAAGTAATAAATTTTATTATCGAATAAAATATAAAAAGCAAAACAGATACACCCAAAGTATATCTACAAAATGCCAAAACATTCCTGCGAGTTGTAGTCCAAGTATTCGATCCTTAGAATATCTACCCCTTAGGTGATTTACAAGCACTACAATTTGCACCAAAAGCCCTGCAATAACATGTACTAAATGAAAAAATACAATAATATAAACAAAAGAAGTAATCACTGTAGAGGAGCTTCCTGTTGGAAAAAATCCTTGAGCAATAATTTGTTCAAAACCTACAACTTGAAGATAAGCAAAAAGCCCTCCTAATAGTAACGAGCTTACAAAAAAAGGCGTTGCAGTCTTCTGTTGGTCTTTTTTCACAAAGCTTTTCCCTAAATAAAAACATAGACTACTAGCAAGTATTACCCCTAAGCTATAAAAAAAAGCTACTGGAAACTCGTACTGAGTACTCCAATCTACTCGAGACTTACTAACAATATAAGCACTTGTAAGCCCAGCAAAAGTCATCAGCATACTTCCCATAGCAAACCACATCATGCTTATTTTAGCACGTTGTACTTTTTCTTTCGGTGATTTTAAAGTGACATCCATAAACGTATATATTTATCAACTACATAAACAACTTGTAAAACAGTAATATAAAGTACGCTAGTAAGCATTAAACTTCTTGCCGTACTAGCACTTCTATCTTTATATAAATCTAAAGCCTTTTTAATTAAGAAAACTCCTAATAATCCAACAACTACTGCTGTAGGTATGGTAATTTCTAAACTACCTGTTTTTCCAACTACAGGAATTAACGAACATAAAAGTGTCCAAAAGGAATATATTAAAATCTGACGTAAGGTTGCTTTGTCTTTTTCTCCTGTAGGAAGCATTTTAAAACCCGCACTTTGGTAATCATCGTGTAAAAACCAACCTATAGCCCAAAAATGAGGAAACTGCCAAAAGAACTGTATCATAAAAAGCACCCCCGACTCAATTCCAAACTCACCTGTTGCAGCAACCCACCCTAACATAAAAGGAATAGCCCCAGGAATAGCTCCTACAAAAACAGCTAATGGTGTTTTTGTTTTAAGTGGTGTGTATACACACGCGTATAAAAATATAGAAATTGCCCCAAACATAGCTGTTTTAGGGTTAAGTGTATAAAGTGAAGCAACACCTAATAAGGTAAGAATTACTGCAATAGTAAAAGCAGTATTTACTGACATTCTTTTAGAAGGAAGGGGGCGGTTTACGGTACGCTTCATTAAAAGATCTAAATCTTTCTCAATGATTTGGTTATAAGCATTAGAGGCACCAACCATACAATATCCTCCAAAAGCAAGTATTGCAATTTCAGATAATACAATGGTATCTACAGCAAGTAAATATCCTGCTAGTGAAGAAAATACCACACTCATGGCAAGTCTATACTTAGTTACTTCTTTAAAATCAGAAATGTAACTCACACGAGATGCTTTTAAGGCTGTACTCATTTAAAAAACCAGTTTTGCAGCTTTTAGACCGCTATTTAGAATGCAAATATACTGTAAGATAGCGGTAGTCACAAGAATTGTTCAAGTATTCGTTTTTTCCACAAAAAAAAGATCTAAAACTAAATTCTTAGTTTTAGATCTTTTTTTGTCAATTAAGAGCTTGTTTAAACTCACTACTTCCTGTAATCCAAAATTTCAAGAACTTGGATCACTTTAAAAAGATTTACATATCTCGATATGTGCATCATTTTAAAGTAAACCAAAACCTTAAACTTTTGAATTACAGTTCGTATTCCCTTTAAACAAGCTCTAAAAAAACAGAAAGTTAAAATCCTGTTTAATCATCAACCCTAAAGGCAATAGGCAATGAATATAACATCGAAACGGGCTTATCTCTTTGCATTCCTGGTTTCATTACTGGTAATTGATTAATTACACGCA
>WTKB01000125.1 GCA_011524575.1 Aquimarina sp. | reverse complement strand
TTTTCTTTGGGTATTTAAAATTATAATACAAATATAAGAGCCTATTTAAACTCCACAGGAAGTGTAATTCAAAAGTTTTAGGTTTTGGTTTCCTTTTAAATGATGCATATATCGAGAGATATAAATCTTTTTAAAGGGATCCAAGTTCTTAATATTTTGAATTACAAGAAGTAGTACCATTAAACAAGCTCTTATTGATACTCAATAATAAATACATCTTCATTTTCTTTTTTCATAAAATACTTTTCTCTTGCAATTTTTTCAATCTCAAGACTATCTCTTAACATTAGTATAGTGATGGAATCTTTACGGACTTGTTTTTGATAATAAGCTATACTCTTATCTAATTTCTTGATTTCTTGATCAATTTTTTGATGTACAAGCCATGAGTTTTCATCCCAAAACACCATCCAAATAAAAAACAAAACAGTAATTATTAGATATTTATTTTTTAAAATTCCATAGATTTTGGATAAATTCATGAGCAAATGCAATTTATTTAAAAAGAATATGGGGGAAACTCTAGCATTTCAAATGTAGGAATTCTCTATAAAATTATTTGTAATTAGCACCTATTAATCTTTGAAATTACTGTGATTTTAAAGAATGTTAATCCATAATTTCAGTATAAATATACACATCTTTTTTAGGCCATTCACTACCATCTACTTCAAGATCATTTATTTTCATTGCCACATCAAGCCCCTTAGTTACTCTTCCAATAACGGTATGTTCTCCATTCAAGTGCGAAGCACCATTTTTTGCTGTTACTATATAAAATTCAAAAGGACTAGAGCGTTTATTAGGGTTATTCTCCCAACTTCGTGCCATGGCTACTGCTCCATAATGATGTTTTAGCTTGGGGTGAAACTCCGCAGGAAGTGTAAATTTCCCAATTTTTCGCTTAATTTTAGCCATACTCAATTTATCACTATTCCCTGCCTGAATCACAAAATCTTTAGCAACCCTATAAAAACAAGTTTCATTTAAAAAACCTGTTTCTATTAAGTTTAAAAAATTAGCACGGTGCACAGGAGTCTGATTAAAAAGTTCGATTTCAATTTTACCAAAGTCTGTAGCAATACTTACATGGCGTTGTAAATGTGTCTTACCATAATCTGTAAGCCAATCCACTGCATTGGTATCATTTAATTTTATAGCTTTTAACAAACGCTTGTTTTTAGCAGTATTGGCAGTGGTAGTTACATTTGATGGAATTGACACCACATCATTACCCTCATTTTTAACAACTTGAACTTGATAGATTTCCTTAGAATTTCCATTGTTTGTTCGGCAACCCAAAAAAGAAAATACCAAAACTATCCACAGTAAAAAAGAAAAGTTCACAGGTTTACTACACACATATAATGAAAACATATTTTCGAAATATTAAATCATCTTAAAGCTCTTCTAAAAGTCCTTTACTTACAGAAAAACTACTTACTAAACAAGCCATAGCACCAAGACTAATTACCGTAATAAGCACCAAGCCTAGATTTAATAGTTCAATCTCGGTGGGGTAAGGAATATTCACCGCAATTTCTAAAAGCGTAAATTCTTGATGCAAAGCAACTAATAACCAACCTAATAAAACTCCAATAAATGCACTGACACTTACCATAATTACTCCTAAAAACAAAAAGATATAACGCAAACTATGAAGCGGTGCTCCCATATTATAAAGGGTTTGTAAATGTTCTTTTTTATCAGAAATAATCATTGCCATAGCTCCCACAAAATTAAATAAAGCAATAATTATAACCAGTGTTATTAACGCAAAAGCCCCTAAACGCTCTATATTTAACATTTTATAAAGATGATCGTTAAGCTCTTCCCTACTTTTAACTCGAAATAGATTAGGGTGCGATTTTGAGAGGTGTACAATAAGTTCCTGTTTAATTTTTTTAGGATCTAAATGGCTATTTGTAATTTTAATGTCAATGCTTGATAACTTTTGATGACCTAAAAGACTTTGAGCTATAGAAAGATCAGAGAAAACATATTTTTGATCCAAATCATTGGTAAGACGATAAATACCCGACACATAACAAGATGCTTTCCTAAATGCCTTTGAAGGATCTGTAATCACACCTTTTCCAGCACGAGGCATAAAAAGCCGTAACGGATTTTGAAAACTATTAATCCCTAATCCTAGCGTGTTAGCAATACCATTACCTACTACTACAAGATGCTGCTTGGGGTCTAAATCCCAATCGCCATATTGCACGAGGCTATCAGTAGCAATTACTTTGGAATAATAAGCATCTACTCCTTTTAAAAAACAAGTATGTTTCTTATTTTTAAAACTTAAAAGAACCTGACTTTCCACAACTTTTGAAAAGTTTAAATCCTTAGAAAAAGGAGCTAAACAAGTTTCTAAAGAAGGCGACCAATCAAAAAATTTTCCTGTTTGGGGTAAAATTTTTAATTCGGGATCTGCGATGGAAGTGTGTTTGAGGTGTAAACTTGTAAGCCCTTCGAAAGCTGAAAGCACTATAAATAACAATGCCGAAGCAATACCAATTGCAAAACAAGAAATGTATGCAATCCAATGAATGCTTTGTGCCCCTTTTTTAGGCCACACATACCGTTTTGCAATATATAATGAGAAATTCAAAAATAATTTTTAACGAAGTCTTTTTCCTGGTTCTATTTTGTAAATAGGATTATCTTCTCCTTTTATTGCCTCATCAATTTTTTTGATGTATTCCAAAGAATCGTCAATAAAAAAAGAAAGATCAGGCATCTTACGCAACTGATTTTTAGTTTTTACCGCTACATGGTGTTTGATTTGGTATTTCATCTTTTCAATCTCTAAAAGCGTATCCTGAGCTTTTTCAAAAGGATAAATACTCACATAAACTTTAGCGATACTTAAATCTACTGTTACACTCACTTGAGTAACCGATACCATTACCCCCCCTTTAATATTATTAGTTAAAAAAGTAACACGGATATATTCTGCAATTTCTTTTTGGAGTACTTTCCCTATACGTTTTTGTCTATTTGATTCCATATACCAAAAATATAGCTTTTTACATTAATATTGATTAATTAAAAGATTTTTATTCTATAATTACTTGTGAGTTTTGCACTATTGTTGTAAATTTGCATCACGTGAAAACGTTGGCCCTATAACTCAGCTGGTTAGAGTATCTGACTCATAATCAGAAAGTCCCTGGTTCGAGCCCAGGTGGGGCCACTTTAAAAAAAGCACTTACAATTTTATTGTAGGTGCTTTTTTATTTTTACGAAGTTCTAAAATGCTCATTTACTAAAAACATGAACATTGGTATTAGAACTTGTTTAAGAGCTTGTTTAAACTCCCTACTTCCTGTAATCCAAAATTTTAAGAACTTAGATCACTTTAAAAGGATTTATATATCTCGATATGGGCATCATTTAAAAGTAAACCAAAACCTTTAACTTTTGAATT
>WTKB01000163.1 GCA_011524575.1 Aquimarina sp. | reverse complement strand
TTACTAGCAATTCCAACTTTATAGTTTCGAGTTGCAGAAACTAATCCGAACTTGGTAATATCATCTAAATAAATTGAGGAAAAAATAAAAAAAAACGAAGTTGACAAAAACAACATTTCAAGAGACATTAACATAATTAGTATATTTTTTTTGTTTAAAAACATTCCAATTAAACTAATAGAAAAAAGAAAAAAGAAAAAATTTACCGTACTTAAGTAAAAAGTTGTTGTTATCATTAGTAATATGTTATTAGGTTTAATTTTTGAGATAAACCTATCAAATTTTAGTTTTTCCAGCCACAGGTTCCCCTACGGCTACCTTGTTACGACTTCACTCTAGTTATTTTTTTACTATCAAATTTTAGTTTTTCCAGCAAATAAAATTTCCGTAGCGTGACGGGCAGTGTGTACAAAATCTAAGAACAAATTCACCGCAACATTCTTATTTGCGATTACTAGCAATTCCAACTTTATAGTTTCGAGTTGCAGAAACTAATCCGAACTTGGGTTTAATTTGTTTTTGTTAAATATTACAATTTAACTATAAATTGTTTAAACCAATGTAGTACATGAAAGTAGCCCAATTTATTAAGGTCATAAAGACTTGACGTTGTTTTCCTTCCTCTAAAATATCTTTAGCGTTTGTATATTTGACAATAATACATAAAAGTTTTGTCCGTTTGTTGGAATTAACCAAACGTTTCAAAACACGGACTGACGACAGCCATGCAACACTTGTCATTGATTCAAAAATTGGTAAGGTTTCGCGCGTAATGTCGATTTAAACCACATACTCCACTGCTTGTGTAGACTCCCGTCAATTCCTTTGAGTTTTAATTTTGCAATCGTACTTCCCAGGCAGAATGCTCTTGTTAAATAAGTACATTCAGAGTTCACGGCATGGACTACAGGGGTATCTAATCCCTTTTGCTACCCATGCTTTAATACCTCAGTGTCAGTTTACCAAAGGTTTTTGCTTTAGCTTATGAAGTTCTTTTAAAATTCAAAGCATTTTACCGCTTCTTTTAAAATTCCAAAACCTTTTTGCTTAGTAAAACTCTAGAAAATCAGTAGCTTTAAACTTTTTCAAAAAAGAAACTTTTGAATTTACGTTAAACTTTGGTTTTCAACCTACGTATGTTTTACGCCCAATAACTTTGAATAACGTTTGCCCTTTTCGTATTACCGCGGCTGCTGGCACGAAATTAGCCAGGACTAAAAGTATTTAAGCATTATTTAAATACAATTTGTGTTTTAATTTACTCGCACATTTGATTTAACTGGATCAAGTTTGCACTCATTGTCCAATATTCTCCACTGCTGCCTTTAAAAGTTTGGGCCTTATTTCAATCCCAATGTGGCTGGACATCCGCAAAGACCAGCGAAAGATTGTTAGACTTAGGTTTTTTAAAAATCTAATAACTTAATCTTGTGTAGGCTTTTTGTTTTTGCAAGTTATTCCTACATATTACTCACCCGTACGCCAAAAATTTGTTAAATTGTTGACTTGCATGTGTTAAATTAATCAAAAACGTTCATTCGGAGCCAGGATCAAACTCTTTTAGGTCAATTTTTTTATCGTTACATTGTTGTTTATCTCAAAAATTAAAAGTGATCAATAAGTCGCAATTTCAAAAGATTGGATTTGGGAGATAATTTTGTTATTTAACAGAAAATTCATAGTTGAAAACTTTACGAGAATTGGACTTGAACCAATAACTTTAGAGCATGAATCTAATGAGTTACACTATTACTCTATCTCGTGAGTTTTTACTCCCAGTCAGATTTGAACTGACATTTGTGTTACGAAAAAACAACGTCTTACCCGTTAAACGATAGGAGCCCTGTAGTTTAAAATAAAATTTAGTAGTTGTAAGCTACATTTGTTTTCGTCCATACTTTGAACGTGCTTGTTTTCGCTCAGAGACCGGATTTAAATCCAGTACGCCACGGATTAAGCGATAGTGTACTCCCGGTAGGTCTTTTGTACTACCACCACGGACTAGTACAAGTCCATGCTCCTGCAATGTATGTTTCTCACCAGGAATGTAACAAATTACTGTTTTGTTTGTTGTTAGACGTACCTTTGCCACTTTGCGATCCGCTGAATTTGGTTTTTTAGGATTTAAAGAGTACACTTTTAAACATAGTCCTTTTTTCTGAGGGGACTTTAATAGAGCCGAAGTTTTATTTTTTTTTTTCGAAGGTTGTGTTTTAATAGCTTGTCGAAGCTTCATAGTTTAAATTTAGTGAAATCTTTAGTAAAATTTGATAGTAAAAAAACTCTAAAATAACAAAAGCACACAGTGAAAAAAAAAATTGAATTTGTGTACTAACTGTAAAAATCATTAATAAAATTAAACTAAAAACTAAATACAAAAGAGCACGTGCTCGAATACATTTAAATTTTAGTTCAAAACTCGAAAAAAGAAAAAAAGAAAAAAAGAAAAAAAGAAAAAAAGAAAAAAAGAAAAAGAAACTTTTTAATTTTAGAATTTCTGAAATATACGGCACTAAGAGAGGAGTTAATTCAATTGAAACTGACCCTTGTATTAATTCTAAAAATTGTCATTTTACTAAAAACGCTAGGAGTGTTGGTAAAAGAAAAGAAAAGAAAAGAAAAGTTAGAAAGCAAATTAATATGTTAAAACTTAAGTAAAACGAGCTAACAAGCTGTATCTGATACTGAAACAATTGAGCTCGGAAATACAAAAGTAAAAGATATCCAAAATGTGTAAAATTAAAAAGAAAAAGATAATGTAAAATTAAGTGTCAAATTAAATTTCAGTAATCAAAAACTAATGTGATCAAAAAAGTTTGTGAAAAGCATAAGGAAAAACTGAAAGTTTCCAAAAAAAGTAATGTATGGACCTTTACGAAAAAAATGTAAATATTAACTAACAAACTTATTAGTAAACATACCCATTTAAAGTAAAACTCTGTAATGTAATTGAAAATCACAATTTAAAAGTACGACTGAGTGTATTAGGACTTGAACCTAAGGTCTTTAAATTAAAAGTTTATTGCTTTAACCCACTAAGCTATACACCCTTATTTAATCATAGACATATGTTTGGAAAGACTTGAACTTTCATTTTTAAATTCGTAGTTTAACACTTTATCCAGTTAAGTTACAAACATTTTACGAAATTTATTAAATAAGTAATATTGGATTCGAACCAATAACCTCTTCAGTGTAAACGAAATATTCTACCGTTGAACTAATTACTTTAGCTTTCTGGACAAGACTTGAACTTGTAGCCTTAAGGTTAACAACCTCACGCTCGAACCAATTGAGCTACCAGAAAGTTACTTAGTTAAAGTTTTTTTTAAAAGTTATTCAAAGTTTTAAAACTTAAAGTTAATTTTCTTAAAACTTTGAATAACTTTTAAAAAAAACTTTAACTAAGTAACTTCTCTCGTTAAGATTAATGATTAG
>WTKB01000094.1 GCA_011524575.1 Aquimarina sp. | reverse complement strand
TTTGGATAAATTTAACTTAGAATTTGAAGTATTCATAACAGTTGCTATTATTTATTCTGTGATACTCATTAACTAATTATACTTTGTAAGAGCTTGTTTTAGAGATTGTTTAAACAAACTCTAAAACTCACTATTGGGAACTAAAGTAATATCTTGAGTGTATACATCATGTACTCTAAAATATCCGTAAGGATACCTATCGGAAGTTGTGGTGTTATAAATATTTCCTTTAACAGAAAAAGGTTGCGTATCAAAAGGACTGCTTCCTCGACCTTCTCCGTTTATAGTAAGTATCGAATTTAAATAATTGTTAAAAAATAAATCCGACCCCCATAGTGCTATTGTAAAATTTAAATCCTCACCTGCTACTGGTGCATCATCTAAGAAATAATCAAAAGTAAAAGGAGTATCTTCCTTAACAAATCGATCTTCTACTGGAATAAACTCTGAATCTCCAAAACGGAAAATGTAAAAGTTTTCTTGATCTACTAAATCCTGATAAGTTACTTTTAATTTAATTTGATCGGGATCAAATAAATTACTATTAGCTACCTGTTCTAAACCAACAATAGGTACAGAAGGATTTAAAGATTCACTAGACGAATACGTTTCTCCGTTATAGGTTACTTCTAATAAAAAACGACTATTGTCTAATATTTCAAAATCATCGACATCACTTAACAATTCATACACCCCTCTTTGAGAAGCAGTAAGTGCTAAATCGTAAGTAGTATCGGTGTTTTGAGAAGTAATTTTTACCTCAGCATCATTTACATAATAAGGTTGGGTGTTATAAAAACCTGTACTGGTACTGAGTATCACCCGAACACTATTTTGCGGAGTAGCACTTCCATTAACATAATAACGAGCTACTTGAGCATCAATAACTAATCTTGGAGCAGCTTCTTCTAAATCCAGACGTATTACTTCTTCACAACTTGAAAAAAGAAAAAGAGCTATAAAAAGTTTTATAATATTGGTACGCCAAACTAAATATTTCATAATTCTATACGTTTAAAATTTAAAATTATAAGACACTGATGGAATTGCCCCAAATAACGAAAGTTGTGTAATTTCATTTTCTTGTGTATCCTGATTTCTAGAAAAAGAAACCGAAGTCGCATTTCTGCGATTATATATATTATAAACACCAAAAATCCACTCAGATTGTATTTTTTTTTGTTTTTTGGGCTTAAGACTCAAAGAGAGATCTAGCCTGTGATAATTAGGTAAACGGTTTACATTACGAGAACCATAAATAGGTACTATGGTAGCATTTTCAAGATTGCCTGCTTCACGCTCATCTGGATTATAAAAGATACTATACTGCCCTTGCGGTAAAGTTGTAGGTATTCCTGTTTGGAAATTAAAGGCTGCATTGAGCTTCATACGTTTATTTAATCGATAGGAAGCATTAATGGATACATCATGAGTTTTATCTGAATTACTAGCAAACCAATGACCATTGTTAATACCTGGTTCTGTAGAAGTACGCCCCAAAACACGTTCTTGGGATTTTGAAAGTGTATAAGCTAACCACCCTTTAAAATTCCCTTTATTCTTTTGAAATAATAGTTCCAAACCATAACTTCTAGATTCACCAAAAAGTAAAAAACGTTCAATGTAATTATTAGCAATAAGTTGTGCTCCATCAATATAATTGGCACGGTCACGAACGGTTTTATAATAACTCTCTAAAGACAAACTATAGGTTGCGTTATCAAATTCGGCAAACCAACCTGTTGCAACCTGCTTACTTTTCTGTGGGCGTAAATACGTACCGCTAGGTGCCCAAATATCTAAAGGAGTTGGAGAATTTGTATTCGAAATTAAATGGACATATTGCACTGTTCGTTGGTAACTTGCTTTTAAAGCATGGGTATCATTTAACTGATAAGACAACCCAAAACGAGGTTCTAAATACACAAAATCTTTTAAGGATTTCTTTCTTGAATACGAGAAAGAATCTATAGCTTCTGCCTCTTGGTAATATCCGAGTTGTTCGTTATAAAATACGGGTTGGTTGTTTTCATAAATACTAACCTCTTTTTGTCCTTTTCTAAAAAAAGAACTCAAACGCAAGCCTGCACTAGCACGCCATTTATCGCTGAATGCAACTTCAGACTCTATATAGTATCCATTTTCAAAAGCATATTTCTCCGTGAGTTGCTCGGTCTCAAAATTAGCACCTTGTACCAGTGGGCTTATTTTGCCTGGGTTAAAATCATAATAAACATGATTGACACCATAACGCATCTTTACCTTTGGACTTAATGTGTGTACTAAATCGACTTTTAAATTGTAATTATCAATTCCTGATACCCAATCAAAACCTACAAAGTTGAGTTGTAAACCGTAAAAGTACTTGGAATAAATCAATGAGGTATTACAAAATAAATCCCCTCTAAAAATATGATTCCACCTCAGGTTGACAAACTGATTTCCGTAAGTATTCGTAAATATTCCATCAATACTAAAAACATCTTTCCCAAAATAAGAAGACAAGTATAACTTATTTTTATCGTTGATTTTATGATTAATTTTTAAATTTAAATCATAGAAATAAGCTTTATTATCTAAATCGAAAAGAGGAAAAAACAAATGTGCATACGAGCTACGCCCTCCTATCAAAAAAGAAGTTTTTTCTTTGACAATAGGTCCTTGAGCAAGTAACCTACTCGATAGCAAACCTATACCCCCTTCAAATTGATAATTAGAATAATTTCCGTCCTTTTGGTAAATATCAAGAACAGAAGCTATCCGAGATCCATACCTTGCAGGAATGCCACCTTTATAGAGCTTTAGATTTTTAACCGCATCTGGGTTAAAAATAGAAAACAAGCCAAAAAGATGTGAAGAACTAAAAAGACTGACCTCATCTAAAAGAATTAAATTTTGATCGGCAGCACCACCACGTACATTAAAACCCGAAGCAGCTTCACCAGCACTAGTAACCCCTGGAAGTTGTAATATCGACTTCACCACATCGGTCTCTCCCAAAACTACAGGCATATCCTTAATGGTATTAATAGATAGTGTATTCACACTCATTTCTGGTGTTTTAAGCTTAATGGGCTTAGGTAGTGCCTCAATAACCACTTCTTCTAAACTTTCGGTGATTTCTTGTAGTTCGATATTAAAAACGATATCACTTTGAAAACTAATTGGCTTTTGAATTTCCTGATAACCAATATAGGTCACAACAATGTTATGAACTTGGTCTTTGGGTAAGGATAAAGAATAATACCCGTAAGCGTTCGTAACCACCCCTTTTGAAAGTTCTGGAACATAAACACTTACCCCCATGAGGCTTTCCTTAGTAGTGGCATCTGTAACCGTACCACTCAGTGTCGTTATTTGAGCAAATACATAGGTGTGAAAAGTAGCCAATAAAACGAGTAAAAAATACCTTGAATTCATTGAAAATATGTGCTTGTGTGTTATTGAGAGCTT
>WTKB01000360.1 GCA_011524575.1 Aquimarina sp. | reverse complement strand
TAAAAAAAACATGCATAAAGCTAAAAGCAAATGGGTATAGATAAGCCCTCTTTTAAATAGACTCTTAAACTTTTTTAAAAGAGGGCTTTTCTGAGCTTGTTTAAACAAACTCTTAATAGCGAAAAAAGCGATCTATGAGTTAGCTTCTTCAACTACTGCAAGGTTTGTTTTGATTCTTGAAATAGCCTCGGTTATTTGCTCACTGCTTGCTGCGTAAGAAATTCGAATACAATTTCCGTTTCCAAAAGCATCACCGCTTACTGTCGCTACATGAGCTTCTTCTAGTAAAAACATAGAGAAGTCTGTGGCATTATTAATGGTTTTTCCTTTGATAGTTTTTCCAAAATAATGAGAGATATTTGGATATACATAAAACGCACCTTCTGGTTCATTACATTTAAATCCTTCAATAGCATTTAAAAGATTTAGAATTAATGAACGGCGTTCTTTGTACATGTCAAGCATGTATTGAATATTGCTAATAGGTGCATTTAATGCGGTGATTACAGCACGTTGTGCAATACAGTTTGCACCACTGGTTACTTGTCCCTGTAGCTTATTACAAGCTCTTGCAATTGCTGTAGGTGCTCCAATATATCCAATTCTCCAACCTGTCATAGCAAAGGCTTTTGCCACACCATTTACAGTAACGGTACGCTCATACATATCCTCAAAAGCAGCCATTGAAAAATGAGGTGTAGTACCGTAATTGATATGCTCATAAATTTCGTCACTAACTACAATAATTTGTGGATATTTAACAAGTATATCAGCAAGGGCACGTAATTCTTCTTTGCTATAAATAGAACCACTTGGGTTACACGGAGAACTGTACCAAAGCATTTTTGTTTTTGGAGTAATAGCAGCTTCAAGTTGTTCTGGAGTCATTTTAAAATCATTCTCCAATGAAGTTTTTACTTCTACAGGTACACCCCCACCTAATTTTACAATCTCACGGTAACTTACCCAGTAAGGACATGGTAAAATTACTTCATCACCATCGTTTAAATAAACTTGTGCGATATTGTATAACGATTGCTTTGCTCCTGTAGAAACCACAATTTGTGCAGGGCTATATTTTATTTGGTTATCTCTTTCAAATTTTGAAATGATAGCTTCTTTCAGTTCTAAGTATCCATCTACAGGAGTATATGAACTGTAGTTCTGTTCTACAGCTTCTATAGCTGCTTTTTTAATAAATTCTGGCGTGTTAAAGTCGGGTTCACCTACACTTAGTCCAATTACATCCTTGCCTTCAGCTCTCAGTTCACGGGCTTTTACTGCCATTTCTAGCGTGGCAGACGGGGCTAGTTTTTGAATTCTTTCGGAAATCTGAATACTCATTAGTGTTTTTTTTTTAGTGTATTGAAGTGATTAAAAATATGTTTAAACAAGCTTTAAATCACTTCAAGAAATTTTTTTATGTAAAAAACGGTTATATTAAATTAGTTTGCAACTTTTAAGGGGTTTATTCCTAATTGTTTTAAATGATTAAAGTGAGAAATTAATGCACTTGTCATTGAAGGATATTCGTAATAAGGTAATTTAAATTCCTCGGCAGTTTGTTTTACAATTTCTGCAATTTTAGGGTAATGAATATGACTAATATTAGGAAATAAATGGTGTTCTATTTGGAAATTTAAACCACCAGAAAACCAATGTAAAAAACGGTTTTTAGTACCAAAATTACAAGTTGTAAATAATTGGTGCATTTGCCAAGAAGTTTTCATTTGTCCATCATCTTCTGGAAGTGGCATTTTAGTATCTTCCATTACATGAGCTAATTGAAAAATCATACTTAAAATAAATCCAGCAGTAAGGTGCATGAGCACAAACCCTATGATTATTTGTTGCCAAGGAAGTTCAATAAAATAAACAGGAAGAGCTATCCAAATTAATACATATAGGATTTTACTGATAATTACTGTTGACCATTGCTCAATAGGGGAAGGTAGTTTTTTATAAGCGAGTTTTTGTTTAAGGTATTTTGCAGATTGTTTGAAATCTACAGTAATTACCCAATTTATAGTAAGTAAGCTATATAATAATACTCCATAAAGATGTTGGTAACGGTGTATCTTTTTCCACGGAGCATGTTTACTAAAACGAATAATTCGTCCTGCATCAAGATCATCGTCATGTCCATAAATATTTGTGTAACTATGGTGAAGTACATTGTGTTGTACTTGCCAATTATACACATTTCCTGCAAGTAAATACATACTTGCTCCAGAAAGTTTATTAAGCCATGATTTATTAGAAAAAGCTTCGTGGTTTCCTTCGTGCATTACATTCATGCCTACTCCAGCCATACCAATACCCATCAAAATACACAGTCCAATATGTCCCCATCCTCCTATGTGGATGAGTAAGGAAAGTATATAAGGTGCCAGAAGTAGTATTAGCATAAGTATAGCTTTTATGTTTAGCTTCCAGTTTCCCTTTTTAGAAATTTTGTAAGTTTTAAAATAGGTGTTAATTCTTTTTTGAAGTACTTTGGTAAATTCTTTACCATTTTGTCTATTGAAGGTAATTTTGTTAGACGATACACTCATAGGGGAAATCATTTTTTAGTAATAGGTAGTATGGCTATTCCAGTATGTAAAAATAATTAATTAATTTTTAGAATGTTTGGTAGTAAGGGAACTTTAACGAATGTATTTTTGTTTTTTTTACCAAACTTTTTCAAATGAATACTATAGAAAACTACTTTCCACAAATTTCTACACTTCAAAAAGAGCAGTTTGCTCAACTTCCAGCTTTGTATGAGGAATGGAATGCTAAAATTAATGTGGTTTCAAGAAAAGATATTCAACATCTCACAGAGCGTCATGTATTACACTCTTTAGCTATAGCTAAAGTATGTGAATTTCTTCCTGATTCAGAGGTTTTAGATGTGGGTACAGGAGGTGGGTTTCCAGGTATTCCGTTAGCTATTCTTTTTCCTGAAACACAATTTTACCTATGTGATGTTATTGCTAAAAAAATTAAAGTAGTAAATGCAGTTGCTAAGTCCCTTGGGCTTACCAATGTAGTAGCAGAACAAAAACGAGCGGGTACTTTTTCTAGACCTTTTGATTTTATTATAAGTAGGGCGGTAACTCGTATGCCTGATTTTGTGAAATGGGTGCGTCCAAATATTAAAAAGAAATCTCGTCATGAACTCAAGAATGGTATTTTATACTTAAAAGGGGGAGATCTCACTGAAGAACTTTCGGTTTTTACAAATACAGAAATATTCCCTATTTCTGAATATTATAAAGAAGTGTTTTTTGAAACTAAAAAAGTAGTGTATTTGCCTTTAAAATATAAAGGAACAGAAAACAAAAACTAATTTGTGTTGTGAAATGCTTTAAACTTCTTTTGATCGATATAGCACTCATTAATCAAAAGAAGTTTAAAGCACTACTATTATTAGTGCCAATTAATCTTTTTTAAACTCACTACTTCCTGTAATCCAAAATTTTAAGAACTTGGATCACTT
>WTKB01000018.1 GCA_011524575.1 Aquimarina sp. | reverse complement strand
TTGACTACAAAGTATCATTTCTTTCAAAAATAAATTTCATGCGTTTGCCCTAATTTTTCACAAAATACTCATATCTTATAACCGCTAAATACTACATGAATCCTCAAGCTTTAGAATATAATACGGAACGTGAACCTCTAATCATTCCTGAATATGGTAGGATTGTTCAAAAGATGATTAATCATGCTTTAAGTATTGAAGATGACGAACAACGCAACAAAATTGCTAAAGCCATTATAGGAGTAATGGGAAATATGCAGCCTCATTTAAGAGATGTTCCAGACTTTCAACATAAATTATGGGATCAGCTATTTATTATTAGTAAATTCCAACTTAAAGTAGAAACCCCTTATCCTATCCTCTCAGAAGAAGAACTCAAGGCACGTCCAGAAAAATTAAATTACCCTCAGAATTTTCCAAAATATAGATTTTATGGTAATAATATCACTAAAATGATTGCCGTAGCTATTAAATGGAAAGAGGGCGAATTAAAAAAAGCATTGATCTATTCTATTGCCAATCACATGAAGAAATCATTCTTAAGTTGGAATAAGGATACTGTTGAAGATGCTGTGATCTATAAGCACCTTTTTGAACTTAGTAAAGGTGAAATAGACCTAAGACAAAGTAACAATCGATTAAAGCAGAGTTCGAGTTTACTTAAATCTAGAAGAAGAGACTCCTACGCTTCTAATAGTAATAACAAACACTCCAGATCTCATAACTATTCTTCTGATAAAAGAAAAAAACAAAAATTTTCTTACAATAAAAATCAAAAATAAAACTTATTAAAAGTAAAAAACTACTTCTAATAAGTAACTAATTTAGACCATAACTATGGGTACTTTTAAAATAAATGGAGGAAAATCTCTTAAAGGAGAAATCACCCCTCAAGGAGCTAAAAATGAGGCATTACAAATCTTATGTGCTGTACTTCTTACTAAAAACAAAGTAACGATTCACAATATACCTGACATTAAAGATGTCAATGCACTTATTGGAATATTAAAGAAATTAGGAGTAAAAATAAAGAATCTTGATAAAGGAAGTTATTCCTTCAAGAGTGATGCTCTAAACTTAGATTACCTCTCTAGTGCAGCTTTTAAAAAAGATGGAGCTAGCCTTAGAGGGTCTGTTATGTTGATGGGGCCTCTTCTTTCTCGTTTAGGAAAAGTGTTCCTACCAAAACCAGGAGGAGATAAAATTGGTCGAAGACGACTCGACACCCACTTTCAAGGGTTTTTAAAACTTGGAGCATCTTTTGAATATGACAAAATAGAAAAACTCTATTGTTTAGAACGTTCTAAAAGATTAAAAGGTACAGCTATTATTCTTGATGAAGCTTCTGTTACAGGAACAGCAAATATTGTAATGGCCGCAGTACTTGCTAAAGGTACAACCACTATTTATAATGCAGCCTGTGAACCTTATTTACAACAGCTTTGTAAAATGCTGAATAATATGGGGGCAAAAATTTCTGGAATTAGTTCTAATTACCTAACCATAAAAGGTGTAGATTCGCTAGAGGGATGTTCACACACCATACTTCCAGACATGATTGAAATTGGCTCTTGGATTGGTCTTGCAGCCATGACCAAAAGTGAAATTCTTATTAAAAATGTCTCTTGGGAAAATCTAGGAATTATCCCAAATACTTTTAGAAAATTAGGAATCACATTAGAAAAACGTGGTGATGATCTTTTTATACCTGCACATAAAAACGGATATACCATTGAAAGACATATTGATGGCTCATTTATGACCATTAGTGATGCTCCTTGGCCTGGGTTTACTCCTGATTTATTAAGTATTGTTTTAGTAGTAGCTACACAAGCAAAAGGAGAAGTGCTTATTCATCAGAAAATGTTTGAAAGTCGTTTGTTTTTTGTGGATAAACTCATTGATATGGGTGCAAAAGTAATTCTTTGTGATCCGCATAGAGCTACGGTTATTGGTCATAATTTCAAACACCTTTTAAAACCTATGACCATGATTTCTCCTGATATTCGTGCAGGAATTTCATTGCTCATTGCAGCTTTAAGTGCAAAAGGGACCTCTTATATTCAAAACAACGAACAAATAGATCGAGGCTATCAATATATAGATACGCGTTTAAGAGCACTTGGTGCTGATATAACACGAATAGAAGAAGATTAAGCTTTGAGAGCTTGTTTAAACTCACTACTTCCTGTTATCCAAAATTTTAAGAACTTGGATCACTTTAAAAAGATTTACATATCTCGATATGTGCATCATTTAAAAGTAAACCAAAACCTTAAACTTTTGAATTACAGTTCGTATTCCCTTTAAACAAGCTCTGAACAAATAGTACTATTACCAAACTAACTTTTATTTATTAAATCCCAATAAAATCCACATGAGTACTCCTGCTATTTTAGCCATCTCACCTATAGATGGTAGATACCAATCCAAAACAGCTTCACTTTCCGATTATTTTAGTGAAATGGCACTTATAAAATACCGTGTTTTAGTTGAAGTTGAGTATTTCATTTCACTTTGTAAACACCCCATACCTCAACTTTCTGACGTAAATCCTACTATTTTTGAGGAACTAAGAAAATTATACAAAGAATTTTCTATTGCTGATGCTCAAAAAATAAAAGAGATCGAAAAGGAAACTAATCATGATGTTAAAGCGGTAGAGTATTTTATTAAAGATGCCTTTGATAAATTAGGTCTTGAAAAATACAAAGAGTTTATTCACTTTGGACTTACCTCTCAAGACATAAATAATACAGCTATTCCATTAAGCATTAAAGAGGCTTTAAATGAAGTTTACCTGCCAAAATTTGAAACTTTAGTAGAAAAAATAAGCAGCCTTGCCAAGGAATGGGAAGCAGTGCCTATGCTTGCTAGAACACACGGACAACCTGCCTCTCCTACAAGGCTTGGAAAAGAATTTGAGGTGTTTGTTACCCGTTTTAAAAAACAATTAGAGCTTTTAAGTAAGGTTTCAATGTCTGCTAAATTTGGAGGAGCTACTGGAAATTATAATGCCCATTTTGTCGCTTATCCAAATATAGATTGGAAAGCTTTTGGTACACATTTCGTTGAAGAAGTTTTAGGATTAGAACATGCTTTTCCAACCACTCAAATTGAACATTACGATAATTTAGCAGCACTTTTCGACGGATTGAAACGTATCAATACTATTTTACTAGATTTTGATAGAGATATCTGGACCTATGTTGCCATGGATTATTTTAAACAAAAAATAAAAGCTGGTGAGGTAGGTTCATCAGCAATGCCACATAAAGTAAACCCTATAGATTTTGAAAATAGCGAAGGAAACTTAGGTATTGCCAATGCACTTTTCGAGCATCTTTCTCAAAAACTACCTGTAAGTAGACTTCAAAGAGACCTTACCGATAGTACTGTTCTTAGAAATGTAGGAGTACCATTTGGACATACTCTTATTGCTTTTGAATCTACCCTTAAAGGTCTTGGAAAATTACTTTTAAACTCCGACAAATTAAAAGCAGACTTACAGCAAAACTGGGCAGTTGTAGCAGAGGCTATACAAACCATTCTTAGAAGAGAGAACTACCCAAGTCCTTATGAAGCCCTTAAAGGACTTACACGTACAAATAGTACAATCAACCAAGAATCAATAGCTACCTTTATTGAAAGTCTTGATGTGTCCGATACTATTAAAAATGAACTTAAAAAAATAACTCCTGAAAATTATACAGGAATTTAAACCTACGTAAATATGAGACAAAAAATTGTTGCTGGTAACTGGAAAATGAATAAAAACCAGCTAGAGACCTTAGCATTAGCCCAAGATTTAGTTGAAAAAGAAAATACTTCAGGAGCTAGAGTACTTATCTTTCCATCTTATGTAACTATTGCTACTGCAAAAGAAGCACTTTCGACAAGTAAAATTGAGGTAGGTGCACAAAACATGAGTGGTTTTGTAAGTGGTGCATATACTGGTGAAGTATCTGCAGAAATGCTTAAAAGTATTGGTGTAAAAACTATTTTACTTGGACATAGTGAACGTAGAAGCCTTTTTGGTGAAACTCCAGAGATCATTGCTCAAAAAGTAAAACTTGCACTAGAAAGTGGTATAGAGGTGATTTTTTGTTGTGGAGAAATTTTAGAACACCGCAAATCAGGAGCACATTTTACTGAAGTACAAACACAACTTGAACAAAGTGTTTTTGATTTAAGTGCTGAAGACTTCTCAAAAATAGTAATTGCTTATGAGCCTGTTTGGGCAATTGGTACTGGTGAAACAGCTACTAGCGATCAAGCTCAAGAAATGCATGCATTTATTCGTAGTATTATTGCTAAGAAATACAATGAGTCTATTGCTGAAAACACAAGTATTTTATATGGTGGAAGTTGTAAACCAACAAATGCAAAAGAAATTTTCTCAATGCCTGATGTAGATGGTGGACTTATTGGAGGAGCTTCTTTAAAAGCAGATGACTTTTTTGCAATTGTAAATGCAAATGTATAATACCAATTCTTCTTTGAAGTCACACTACCTATTTTTAATATAGGAACAAAAAAAACCCCTTGTAAAATCGAGGGGTTTTTTGCTTTATATAAGAAATACTCTAAGAGCTTATTTAAAAAAGTTCTAATACCAATTAGAACTTTTTTAAGCTAAATACAAACTGTAATTCAATATTTTAAGAATTTGGATTACAGGAAGTGGTGAGTTTAAACAAGCTCTTAGTATTATCTCTACTCTATATCTTTTATTTCAAAATCTTCCATAAATTTAGTAGTATAATTTCCTGAGATATAATCTGGATTATCCATTAATTGTCTATGGAAAGGAATCGTTGTTTTAATACCTTCAATAATAAATTCATCCAATGCACGTCTCATTTTTGAGATAGCTTCCTCACGAGTTTGTGCAGTTGTAATGAGTTTTGCAATCATTGAATCATAATTAGGTGGAATTTTATAACCACTATACACATGCGTGTCTATACGCACGCCATGTCCACCAGGAGTATGTAAATTAGTAATTTTCCCAGGAGAAGGTCTAAAATCATTAAAAGGATCTTCAGCATTTATTCGACACTCTATAGAGTGTAATTTAGGAAAGTAATTCTTACCTGAAATAGCTATTCCTGCCGCTGCTGTTATTTGCTCTCTGATAAGATCATAATTAACTACCTCCTCGGTTATAGGATGTTCTACTTGAATACGTGTATTCATTTCCATGAAGTAGAAATTCTTATGTTTATCTACTAAAAATTCCACTGTACCAGCACCCTCATAACCAATATACTCTGCTGCTTTTACTGCAGCGTTCCCCATGGCTTCACGAAGTTCTTCCGTCATAAATGGAGATGGAGTTTCTTCAGTGAGTTTTTGATGTCTTCTTTGTACAGAACAATCTCTTTCTGAAAGGTGACAGGCTTTACCATTACGATCACCAATAATTTGGATTTCTATATGTCTAGGCTCTTCAATGAGTTTTTCCATATACATACCGTCGTTACCAAAAGCCGCTTTAGCTTCTTGACGTGCACTTTCCCACGCTTTAAGCAAATCATCAGCTTCCCAAACGGCACGCATTCCCTTTCCACCACCACCAGCAGTTGCTTTTAACATTACAGGATACCCCATATCATTTGCTAATTTCTCGGCATCTTCAAAAGAAGCAATAATACCTTCTGAACCAGGAACTGTAGGTACGCCTGCGGCTTTCATGGTTGATTTTGCAGTAGCTTTATCTCCCATTTTCTCAATCATTTCTTCACTAGCACCAATAAACTTAATATCGTGCTCTTGACAGATTTTAGAAAATTTAGCATTTTCAGACAAAAAACCATAACCAGGATGGATAGCATCAGCATTTGTAATCTCAGCTGCTGCAATAATATTAGCCATTTTCAAATAGGACTCATGACTTGGTGCTGGACCAATACACACGGCTTCATCGGCAAATCTTACATGTAAACTGTCGGCATCTGCTGTAGAATATACAGCAACAGTTTTTATGTTCATTTCTTTACATGTTCTTATGATACGTAAAGCAATTTCACCCCTATTTGCAATTAGAATTTTTTTAAACATAATCTTCTCTTCTATATTTTATAGCCTAATAAGTACCATAGTATGTTACCTACATAAATACATGATAAACATAGATGGTTCCTATAGATTTATTATAAAGTAATCTTTATTTTATAGTTCAAAAATGAAGACTATTGGCTTTTTCTTATTTTCAAAAAAAAAGACATTAAAGTCAATTTAAAAGTGAGTAATCCTTTTATACTTTTTGAATACTTTTCTAAGATATTTAAGAAGGATCAATTAGGAATAAAGGCTGATCGAATTCTACAGGAGAAGAATCTTCTACAAGAATTTTCACAATAGATCCACTATATTCACTTTCAATTTCATTAAAAAGTTTCATAGCTTCAATAACGCAAAGTACATCACCTTCTTTAATCGTATCTCCTATGTTAACAAAATTCTCCTTGTCAGGAGAAGGCTTTCTATAAAAAGTACCAATAATTGGAGATTTTATAGTAATATATTTAGAGTCTATATTTTCTGGAGAAGTTTCTACTTTACTAGCAGGTGTTTCTGGTTGTGCATGGGATGCTAAAGGTTGTGCTATTATATTTTGATTAGGTATTCCATTTACCTGACCCATGCTAGGCATCTGCTGAATAATAGTAGTTTCTTTTTCTTCACTACCAGTTTTAATGGTAATTTTAACGTCTTCCATTTCTAGTTTAACTTCACTAGCTCCAGATTTGGCAACGAACTTGATTAAGTTTTGAATTTCTTTTAAATCCATGTGTTTTTGTAATAGTTTAATGAGGTTTATGAGGCATCATAGGCCCATTTCACATAAAGAGCACCCCATGTAAATCCACCTCCAAAAGAGGTAAATAATAAAGTGTCTCCTTTTTTAAATTGTTGTTCAAAGTCATTTAATACTAAAGGTATGGTCGCTGAGGTTGTGTTTCCATACTTTTCAATATTTACAAGTATTTTCTTTGGATCATCAACACCAACTTTTCGAGCTGTAGCATCAATGATTCGTTTGTTAGCTTGATGAGCAATAAGCCAGTCAATATCCTGTTTTTCAAGATTATTACGTTTTATTACTTGTTCACAAGCATTTGCCATACTAGATACAGCATGTTTAAATACCGTTTTACCTTCTTGTCGAATATAATGCTGTTTAGAAGCTAGCGTACTATCAGTAGCTGGTCGTAAAGATCCACCAGCTTTTACATTTAAAAGATCACGTCCAACACCATCACTTCTTAAATATTCATCTAAAAGACCAAGCCCTTCATGGTTAGGTTCTAAAAGTGCCGCTCCTGCCCCATCTCCGAAAATAATACAAGTAGTTCTGTCTTGGTAATCAATAATAGAAGACATCTTATCTGCCCCAATAATCAATACTTTCTTATACTTTCCAGATTCTATAAACTTTGCTCCTGTAGCCATTCCATAAAGAAAGCTAGAACATGCTGCAGCTAAATCGTATCCAAAAGCATTTTTAGCACCTATCTCTGAGGCTACATAGGCAGCTGTTGCTGCTACATGCATATCAGGAGTTGCTGTACCCAAAATAACAAGATCAATTTCTAAAGGGTCTAACTGCTTTTTAGTAATTAACTCTTCTGCGGCTTTTATAGCCATAAAGGAGGTAGGCTTGTCAATATCTTTTAAAATTCGTCTTTCTTTAATTCCTGTACGAGAAACAATCCACTCATCAGAAGTTTCTACAATTTTCTCTAAATCCTTGTTAGAAAGTATATTTTCAGGCACGTAAGAACCAACACCTGTGATCGCTGCAGTAATCTTATTCATATAGGTTTGTTGAGCAAAAAGCATAAAAATTTAGTAAAAAAAGTTGATTTCACTAAGTTTTCATGCAAAATAAGTTGATTTTAACACAAAATCAATTAAAAAATAAAAAAACACTCGTAATTAGAGTGTTTTTCGATATAATGTTATGCGTGCTTAGATTTTACTAATCTTCAATTTGCTCTTCAGATTCTGTTTTATCAATAAGCACACTTCCTCTATAATAGAGTTTTCCTTCAAACCAGTGTGCTCTGTGGTATAAGTGAGCTTCTTTTGTTACGGGATCCGTACCAATTTGAGGAAGCTTAGCTCTTAAATGAGATCTTCTTTTATCTCTTCTTGTTTTTGAGGTTTTTCTTTTTGGATGTGCCATAACTTAATGATCTTTATAATCGTAGTTTTAATGTATAATTAGTTTATAGTAAATCTTTTAATTTATCCCAACGTGGATCAGTTTCTTTAGGAGTTGCATCCTCATCTTTTAAAGTATTTGAATCTTTAGGGCTTAAATTGTCTAATCGATCTAAGATCTCAGATTCTAAACTTCCATCAATAACACCTGGATGAACTAATTTTGCAGGAATTGCCATAACAATAGCTTCATAGATATACTGAGCAACATTTACATAATGATCAGTGCTTGATAGTATCAAAATTTCATCGGAATCATTATTAAAAGTTTGCCCGAGTTTTACTACCAAATCAAGTGTATTGTTTATGGGAAGATTAAACTCTTCCAAACTGACATCACAAGTAACATCAACATTTCCGGATACTTCAAACTGAAGCTCAAAAAGGCGTTCCTTCTTTGTAAATTTCACATCGGCTTGAACACAAACACTATGACACCTATCAAAGTCAAAATGCTCATAAAAAGCATGACTAATGTTGTAGGAGAAGAGATGAACTCCTAATTTTAAACCTTCAAAAGGGATGTTAAAATCCTTAAGTTCCACAGTTTTATAATTCAATGAGATAAAATTTACCCATAGGTGGGCTTGCAAATATATAAAAAATTAATTATTTGTGCTTTTTCCTGATGTTTTTTCCGAAGCTTTTTTTAGCTTATTCTGAGCATATTGCTCATAATCTTTTCTATTTCTAAATATTTCAAGAGCTTTAAATAGAGCCTCCTTAAAAGATTGATGGTTGGCTAATTTTTTTCCAGCAATTTCAAAAGCTGTCCCGTGGTCAGGGGAAGTACGTATTTTAGAAAGCCCCGCAGTAAAATTTGTTCCTTTACCAAAAGCTAAAGTTTTGAAACCTATAAGCCCTTGATCATGATAACAAGCTACCGTCACATCAAACTGTTTATAAGTCTCATTTCCAAAAAAACTATCAGCGGCATATGGCCCATAGATTAATTTTCCAGCCTGTTGTAGTTTTTTAAGTGTTGGCTTTAAAATTTCATCATCTTCATGACCAATCACACCATTATCTCCTGTATGGGGGTTAATTCCAAGTACGGCAATTTTAGGTTTTGGAATCCCAAAATCTTTAATCATGGAATTATTAATCAAACTTATTTTCTCACTTATTGAACCAGGAGTTAAATTTTTAGTAATTTCATTTAAAGGAACATGATCTGTGAGAAGTGCTACTTTTAAAGCATCTGAAACCATTAACATAATACTATTCCCCTCTAATTTATCATTTAAAAAATCGGTATGCCCCTTAAATTGAAACTGATCTGACTGAATCGTATTTTTATGAATGGGAGCTGTAACAAGTACGTCTACTAAATTTTCTTGAAGTGCTTTCGTAGCAATATCTAAAGATTTAAAAGCATAACTTCCTATCTTTGAATCTTCTTTTCCAAAATTAACAGACACCGACTCTTCCCAAGCATTATAAACATTTAGTTTATTGGTATGTAATTCTTCAAAAGAAGCTGTGGAATGTATCAAAGTTTTTGAACCATAAGTTTTTTTAAAAAAATTCATAAGTTTTGCATTTGCAAAAACAACAGGAATACAGAAATCAAACATTCGTGTATCCTCAAAAGTCTTTAATATGATTTCTGAACCTATTCCATTTAGGTCTCCTATAGAAATTCCTACCCGAGGTAGATGTGATTCTTTCATTATGTTATAGATTATATAAACAAAATTAGATATTTAAACTACTTTTGTAATTTTTAAATTCTGTTACCATTATATTTACAAATTTAATTAATTAAAAACGCCTATGTTCACAGGGATTGTAGAAACTTTAGGAAAGCTAGTGTCCATAACTAAAGATCAGAAAAATAAACATTTTACGATATTATGCCCTGAGCTAACGCCTAAACTACAAATTGACCAAAGTATCTCTCATAATGGAGTGTGTTTAACAGTAGTAAGTTTAACAGAAGATTCCTACACGGTTACGGCTATTGAAGAAACACTAATCAAAACAAACTTAGGTAAATGGCAAGTAAATGACATTCTTAATTTAGAACGTGCCATGTTACTTTCAGCTAGACTAGATGGACATATGGTTCAAGGTCATGTAGATCAAACAGCGGTGTGTAAAAGTATTGTTTCTAAAGAAGGTAGTTGGATATATACTTTTACTTATGACACTACAAAAGGCAACTATACCGTAGAAAAAGGCTCCATAACAGTTAATGGAGTAAGTCTTACTGTAGTGGATTCTAAAGATGGACAATTTAGTGTAGCAATTATACCTTATACTTATGAACATACTAATTTCAATACTTTTAAAGTAGGTTCAATAGTTAATTTAGAATTTGATGTTATTGGTAAGTATGTTAAGCGTTTAATGCAACCCCATCTTTAATATATTTTAATTACGAATCATTGCGAAAAAGTCACCACCAACGTTCCAAAGAAAAAAGACATCTAAAAACTTTAGAATTTGTAAAGAAGCACTTAGATCCTTCTTGTAATATTTTAGATTTAGGTACTCCTAATAGTCTTTCTGAATTACTAAAAAACAATGGTTATACCATCCAAAACACTAAAGGAGAAAACCTAGATACGCAATATCATAGTTATGCCGATAACTACACAGATACAGTAACTGCTTTTGAAATTTTTGAACACTTACTAGCTCCTTTTAATTTTTTAAAAGCTAGTAAAGCTCAAAAAATGGTAGCCTCTGTACCTTTAAAATTATGGTTTGCATCAGCATACTGGCACAAAACAGATCCTTGGGACCGACATTACCATGAATTTGAAATCAAACAATTTAATTTTTTGCTAGAGCAAACAGGTTGGCAGATCAAAGCTTCAGAACTATGGACGTCTTCGGATTGGCGTAAAATTGGCATACGTCCTTTATTAAGACACTTCACTCCTAGATACTATATTGTTTATTGTGAACGAATATAAAATATGCTATTTCAAAAAATATATTATTATTTTATACCAATTGATTTTTGAAAACGATATAAAATAAATTGAAGTATTTTTTCTTTATACGCATTATAAAA
>WTKB01000337.1 GCA_011524575.1 Aquimarina sp. | reverse complement strand
CATTTTAAATGTAAAATATACTGTTAAAACGGTTTTTTTCTTTGTTTGTAAACTATAAATTCTTACGTTTGAACTATGTTTTTAATCCTTATCATTTTCCTTTAGTTTGCGATTAGTAATTATAGTATTTTTAAAGGTATTGGTTTTGTAAAGAGATATTTTCTAGTGCAGAATCGGTAAATGATAAAACAGAAATTGATTTATTTCAACGTGTTCTGTTAGCTTATTCTAGTGTAATTAATTTTTATTAATCGATTGTAAAATATGTCTTTTTTTTATATGATTTTTTAAAGAAAAAATTGTATTAATCTGTGTTCGTTATATGAGAAGTTATATCATTTTTTCTTTGTTACAAATTTTATTGATAAGATCATTATTCAGTTTGCCAGGTAATGATCAAAATAATTTGGGCGCATCGCTGAGCCCATCTGATGGTTTATTGTTCAGAGACCCGTTTGAAGGTGCTGAGTTTGTAAAAGGGGTACAAGTACGAGGAAGTACACGTTTAAATTCTAGCCTAAGAAGTGTAACGAATAGCACAGGAAGAACAACTAATTTTGGGATGGGACAAAATGCAAATGTGAGACTCAATGGTAGGATTAGTAGAACGTTGAATTTCCGTTTTGGTGTACGCTTTTCATCTAACTTTTTGGGCTTTCAAGACAATCTAGGGAATGCAGAGGATCAAATAATCAGTGGTGGGGTAGGTACAGGAGCAGGTGGAGGAAGCGTGTCATTGCAAGAGCGTACGTCCATAGGCTCTTTTACCTTTGGTTTGAAAGCTGGTATTAGCTATTATGCTGGAGTGCTTACCTATAGTGGTACAGGGGCAAATTTGAGGAATACAAACTTTCGTTCTGCGCCTGTGCTCATCAACACTGCACAAGGTTTCTCTATCTATGAAAGGCAATTTAACTCTTCTGGTCTATCTTCTCAGCCAGAAATTGTAATCAACGGTATCGTGAATCCTAATAGAGCAAAAGGGATTGATTTTAATTACCTCAGTAATGGTGGAAGTGGTATAAATTCAATTTCTTTTGTTGGGATTACCAATGCTAACAGGAGGACACTAAGAAACCAGGTTTTTTCTACCACTTTTTTCAATAGGACATATAAGTTATTCAATGTAAATGTATTTGGTAGTAGAGCCAAATATGAGATAGGACTTAGTAATCAATGGATCACTGGGGTAGATAATCGTGTAAACGGTGAATCAATCAATTATTATGTACACTCAGCTACTCTAGGCAGAAGAACAGCAGCAAATGGAAGGGTCCTTTCTGCCGAACCATTTCAACCAGAATATGAAGTAGCTTTTATGCGTACTGAAGTTCCTACGGTAGGTAATCCAACTCAGAAGCAAACCATGGTAGCTAAAGGAATTATTTTGAAGCACGCCTTTAGTGGCTCTCTCATAGGAATCAACCCTTTGCTTGTGCGTTTAAATATGTACCATATAGATTCTGGATTTGTTAACCCTAATGGTGGTTTTTGGAGGACTACTCCCATAACGCTTATGTTTGACCCTTCTAATAATCCTAGAAGGTTAAGGCGTACGCAATCTAGGGGATTTGTTGATCGTATTCTTCCTATTGATGGCGTAGCCAATAATAGGCAAGGGATAAACTTTCAGTATGGTTATGACTTTTATAATGTCTTGGGACATAATGCCATACGTATCACGGGTGGGAACGAAATATCTAGGCAATTGGTAAGATCAACGAGCAGAGTCATCTTAAATCCTAATGGTACAGGTATCGTAAGAACAGATGTAGATATTACAGGAGCACCACGTGATAGATTACACTTTAGCTCTTTTGAGTGTGACGCTAAGTTTTTAGGGAACTTTAAAGGGAGGAAGCTTTATATTCAAAGCTATTTATTGACATATACCACCAAAGGGGACTTTCACTGGGTGCCTGATTTTTCTAACCAATCATTAGTTAGGAGTATGAGGGTTAGTACAAGTTTTTACTATCACTTAGTAGAAGGTTTTGTTCCTAATTTTACGTTTGGATATTCTAGAGTGAGAGGGAACGTAAATACAGTACTAAACACGAGACAGGGGGCAACTAGTGACGATCTTCCGACTTTTAGTGCTACAGATGTGATTACCAAAAATTTTGGTACTGGGCTTAATATACACCTCAATAGGGATTACCTTTTGGCATTGAGATATAACTATAGCTTTAGAAAAAACTTAGCGGTCAACGGTAGTCAAACTAAAACCTCTGCTTTTATATTCAATTTGGTGTATAACTTTAGAGCTACCTAATTCTGCTTTATGATGATAGGCGTTTTTACAAAAATACGACAGGTTTGAGTTTAAAAAAGCCAAGTCGTATGTGTAAGAACCCATTTAGAGCATTAATATCTGTCAGATTTTTTTCAAGTGAAGCTTTGTAAAGTAGAACAAAGAGCATGGTTGCAATCTTCCCCATGCTCTTCTTACTACAAAGAAAGCCCCACCATTTTTCCTGACAAGTTATAGGCAGTTACTTTTGGAGACGAACGTAATAGTTAGCTTTCTCCCTCAAAAGGTGCTTTTATCTTACAAAATCATCCATAACTCCTTGAGTATAACAAGTAAGGATGTTTTTTTACTGTTGCCCCTCCCTTCTGTTCCTTTGAACTATCAAATCACTAAAAATAGCATACTATCTTTTTCTTTATGCTTTCATTCTCTTGTTATCTTATACTTCGTACTATCCGACGGTAATTTAGCTTTTCCTTTACTATAGAAAGATAAAAATGGATATTGAAAGGTTGTTTTTGTCTATATTTTGTTTTGTTAATTATGTAGTAAATAGGTTTTATTGATAATAATTAGAAAAATATCTGTTTAAAGCGGGTGTGTGATTAATGGTCTAAAGGTTCAAATATGTTCGGAATAATGCAGGTTTTGTTTGTGCTGTTTTAAGCAATCAGAGGGGGGCTTATGACTTATTGAGTGATTTTTTTAAAAAAAGGTTATACAAGTAGCCTATCGTTTTAAAACGTTTTAAACGATGAATGATTTGTTTATTCGTTGTTTAAACACATCGATGCTTTCAAGTACCCTTTTTATGAGTTATGTTTGAATTATGTTTTTAGTTATTATTGTTCTACTTTAATTTTTTGAGGTAGGCGCAATAACCTTTCTTAAAACAGAGGTTTGGGGCATGTCTTATTTGATTATAAGTATAAGAATTTAGCTGATGCAATACTTATTTCAACAGTTTTTTATGGCTAAGTTGGTTTTTAGATATTGTAAATTATACAGTATAAAGATTCTAGTTTGTGCATCTTATTAATTTCTTTGCTAAAAAGAGTTTAGCGTTAAGGGGGATGTTTTAGTAAGTTCTTTACTGAAGATTCAGTCTGTGGGATAAATATCTTGAATATAATATGGCTGTGTGAATAATTAGGTAGGCATCAACTTGAACACTCGAATACATGATACGCTTGGATACATTTTAAACACATGAAACCCGCACGGCAGGAGCGAATAAACTAAGGTTAAGGTAGCTCTCACCTTACAAGGACATGGTTAATC
>WTKB01000023.1 GCA_011524575.1 Aquimarina sp. | reverse complement strand
TTTTATTTTTTAGAAATACTTTTCTTTACACACCCACAACCTTTATTTTGACCGCAAGCAGTGGTTGAGGAAGTTTCTTTTGATAAAGCGGGTGTTATAAATTTTGAGATTAAAAATACAATAGCCCCTATAAATAATAACGCAACTCCTATTTCTTGTACCATAACTTTTCTTTTTAAACAAGTACTTGATAAGCAATAAGAGCACTTCCGTATGCAATAGCGGTCATTATTACTAATTGTAGTATAGGCCATTTCCAACTATTGGTTTCTTTTTTAACAATAGCTACAGTACTTAAGCATTGCATGGCAAAGGCATAAAATAACAGCAACGAAATACCTGTTGCTAAATCAAAGCGTTTACCACCAGTTATAGGGTTTATTTCTGCTTTCATTTTATTTTTAATGGTTTCCTCTTCTTCGCCAACACTATAAATAGTTGCCAAACTTCCTACAAAAATTTCTCGTGCAGCAAATGAACTAATAAGTGCCACCCCGATTTTCCAATCATAGCCTAAAGGAGCTACTAAAGGTTCGATACCTTTTCCCATATACCCTATGTAGGAGTGTTCTAGCTGGTAACTACTAATCTCACGAGCTAATTCTTCTTTGTTTAATGTCGTATTTTCTGTTTTGACAATAGTTTCAGCATTTTCAAAGGCATCTCCAGGACCGTAACTTGCAAGTACCCACAAAATAATAGAAATTGCTAAAATGATTTTACCAGCTTCTATTACAAATGACTTTGTTTTTTCCCAAAGATTTAGTGCAATATTTTTTAAAAGAGGTAGTTTATAGGCAGGCATTTCTACCACAAAAAAACTTTTACTTTCCACTTTTAAGTAGCCATTAAGAATCCACGCTCCTAAAAGAGCACTTAAAAAACCTAATAAATATAAGCCCATGAGAGTAAGGCTTTGATAACTAAATAACCCAAAGAGTTTGTTTTCTGGAATCACAAGAGCAATCAGCACGGCATAAACAGGCAGTCGTGCTGCACAGGTGGTAAAAGGCACTACAAGTATTGTAATGAGGCGTTGTTTCCAGTTTTCAATATTTCTACTTGCCATTACCGCAGGAATACTACAGGCGGTTCCAGAGATTAAGGGAACAACACTTTTTCCACTCAATCCAAATTTACGTAAAATACGATCCATAAGAAAAACCACCCGACTCATATACCCAGTTTCTTCTAGTATCGAAATAAAAAAGAATAAAAACATAATTTGTGGCACAAAGATAAATACCCCAGAAAGTCCTGGGATGATTCCTTCCGTAATTAAATCTGTGAGTACTCCATTAGGTAATTTTTGACTTACATACTCACTTAAATTCACAAAACTTTCGTCAATGAAATCCATAGGAATTCCCGACCAATCATAAATAGCTTGAAAAATAAATAGCAGTAATCCAAAAAAGATTAAATAACCCAATATAGGATGCATTAATACACGGTCTAACCGGGCACGAAGCCCTTTAGCTTCTGCTTTGTTAACAGTAGTGGTTTCTTTAAGTGCTCTTGTTATGAATTGATACCGCTTTATGGTTTCTTTTTGTTGAAGTTTTTTTAGTTCGTTCTTGTTTTTGGTAAAGAATTCTCCTTTATCCTTGATGGTGTTTTTCTGAATATTTGAGAAATTAGCATCTTGGGTAATGATGAGCCATAATTTATACAGCAATTGGTCTGGAAAGGCTTGTTGTAAATTTTCGAAATAAGGCTTATCTATTGTTGTAGTGTCTAGGCAAGGAGCTAAATCCAAGTTTTGATAAGACAGTATCGCTTCTTTAAGGGCTTCAATACCTTCATTTTTCCGTGAAGAAAGCAGTACAATTTTGGTTTTAAGTTCTTTTTCTAAATCTGGAATATTGATCTCGATGCCTTCTTGCTGCATCTGATCACTCATATTAATGGCTAGTATTGTGGGTAAACACAAGTCTTTAATTTGAGTGAATATAAGTAAATTACGTTTTAAATTAATCACATCACTAACCACCACTACTACATCTGGGAAATCAGGATCATTTTTATCAAGTAAAATATCACACACTACATTTTCATCAAGTGAGGTTGCATTAAGGCTATACGTACCTGGGAGGTCTAAAATATGCCCTTTTACTCCTCTGGGTAATTTACAAATACCTGCTTTACGTTCTACAGTAATCCCTGGATAATTACCTACTTGTTGATTAAGTCCTGTGAGTAGATTAAAAACAGAGGTTTTTCCAGTATTGGGGTTTCCAATTAAAGAAACATTAATATTTTTTAACATAATGAATGGGAGTGTGCTAGCAATAAATTTTACGAAATGTTGTAATACCAATTAATCATTAAAATCGACATAATAAATCGTTTTCAAAGATCAATTGGTATAAGTGGTAGAGATTTTGATATTTATTTTTTCTGCCATAGTGCGTCTAATGGCTAAATAAGAATCATTAATATTCAAATACAAAGGGCAAGAGAATGGGGCTGTTTGTAATAAAGTAACTTCACTACCAGGTAGGCATCCCATCTCTATTAATTTTAAAGGAAGTTGCTCTGTACAAATGGTTGTAATAGTCCCTTTTTCTCCTTTTTTGAGTTCTGCTAAAGTTTTTTCCAATGTTAATTTAGATTTAGTTTAAACAAAAATACTGTAAATCTTAAGTATTTTAAAACTTGAAAAGTACTTTACGCTCTTGTTTTTATAATTTTTTACATAAAAGTTTAAATCACTTCAAAGAATAGGGATAAATAGGAATAGGAAGCCTAATTATTTTTCTCAAGTAAAAAATCAATATCCTCTAGAAGTTGGTCTAAAGCTTTAAGGTCTGTACCGTCATAAAAACCACGTATCCGTTTTTTTTGATCAATAAGTACAAAGTTTTCTGTATGTATTAAGTCGTATTTGGAGTAGGGTTTTACTTTAGCCACTAAATAGGCTTTTCGAGCTAAATCATAGATTTCTTTTTTAGAGCCTGTAACTAGATTCCATACTTTAGGATTCACATGGTGTTTTTTAGCATATTTTTTAAGTACAGGTATCGTGTCCACCTCTGGCATTACAGTGTGTGAAAGTAGTTTTACAGGTTTTCCTTTTAATTTTTCTTGTAAAAGCCCCATGTTTTGGGTCATTTTAGGGCATATTGTTTGGCAAGTTGTAAAAAAGAAATCGGTAACATAGACGGTATTATGGTAATTTTTTTGGGTAACAATTTCTCCCAAATGATTGGTAAGTGAAAAATCAGGTATGCGATGGTATTTTCTAATATCTTGTTGGGTACTATCTACAAGTGTGGTATCTATTTGGTTTGGGGTGTATATTGGTAATGATTTAGGAGGGACAAGTAGTGTGTAAATACTATAGATTATTACTATAGATAATAATAAAAAAAATATAAAAAATTTTTTATAAGGTGCAAAAAAAGAAATCATAGATATATAGTTTGAAAAACTTTTAAATCACATTTACACGGCTTGTTTATAAAAAATAAATGCATATCTTATATCTAGATATTTGTTTTGATTTAACTTTTTTTTCGCAAAAAAAAGGTACACAAAAAAG
>WTKB01000205.1 GCA_011524575.1 Aquimarina sp. | reverse complement strand
TTACTTTATCACCTACTTTAACAGAAATATTTTTAACATTATAATACGTACTAATATAATTTCCGTGTCGTATTTGCAACAATTTCCCAGCTCCTTTAATGGCTTGAATCGATGATACCTCACCAGAAAAAACAGCACGTAATTGTTGCTCATCTGGAGTTTCTATATCTATACCACTATTATTGATGTAAATATTTTTTAATACAGGATGCCTTTGTTTCCCAAAACCCTTAACAACAACCCCTTGCAGTACAGGCCAAGGTAATTTACCTTTATTATACTCAAAGGTCTTAGCTAGCTTCACACCTTCTGGAGTAAGTTTAAAATAATTGGCGTTATTTTTATTAGTCTTAGCAATGGCTGCTCTAATAAGCTTTCTAATTTGTTGTTCAATGCGTTGTGCTTGTTTTTGACTTTCCTGAATTTGTACAATGTACTGAGCTGTATTCTTTTGAATTTGTGCAACCCACTCTTGTTGTTGTTTTTGCTCTAAAAGTAATTTATTTTTAATTTCTTGATTTTGCTTTTGTAATTGTAACTGCTTTTTCTTTTGCTTAGCAAGTTCTTTATTTTTTTGATCTAAAATTACTTTATCCCTTTGTATTTTTTCTCCTTGACGCTTACGCATACGAGTGTATTGTTTAAAATAAATAAGACGTTTATAAGCTTGCCAAAAATCATGAGAAGAAAATAAAAATAATAATCGGTTTTGTTTGGATTGCATCTTGTAGGATTTTTGCAACATTTGTGCATAATCCTCCTTTGTTTTTTTTAGCTCTTGATTTAAAACAGCAATCTCATTGATGTTTTTCTTTATCTTACTTGAAATATTTTTAATTTGCTGATTAGTAATTAAAACCAATTCCGATTGTGCTGTAATTTTAGTATCTAAATAATTAAGACTTTCCAGTAAATCTTTTCCTTTTGCTTGATTGGTTTCTCGCAAAGCATTTAACGACTCTATTTTACGATATAAACTTTTCTTTTTGGCTTCAAGTTCCTTTTGAGACTGTGCAACAATAAAAGTACTATTCAAAAAGAAAAGTAAACCTATTACATATACTATAAACTGCTTCATCAGTGGTTAAAATTAATCTTTTAATGAACTTTTTAGCCCTATTAATTATTTATTAATACCCTGTTAGGTGTAAGAATTGGTATAACTGGTTTTAGAGCTTGTTTTAAAGTTCAATAAGTCGATAACCTTCTGGAATTTTAAAAGGATACCCTTGAGTGCTTGGTATGCTCGTATTTTTTAATGTTAGTGCTATTTGTTTTTGATTTATTGTGTCTTGAGTATGATCTGTACTATTAATTTCAATTTCTAATTTTTCAGGTAAAAACTGATCTGTTATATATTGATAAGTGGGATAATTCACCAAAACTTCAGTAGCTCTTTTTTTAGAAATAATACGTGCATTTCGTGTTTTTAAATGTGTTTTATAAATATGATATTCGGGGTCATCACAAATATCTTTATTTTGTTGTGGCAAACACGTAATTTCAAAGTACGAAGTGTCGTTTTTAAGTGCATTGTCATCTTTAGAAACTTCTGATAACATTTGCCCTAAAAGTAAATTTTGTATTTGATAAAAATCAACATCAAATCCCAAAAAGTTAGCAATAAAATCGTAGTTTCCTTCATAGGCTCTTTTTTGTATTTTTTCATAAAAAGAAACGCTATTAGGAGTAAGAAGTACTTTAGCAACAGTCAACCCCATAAATTTTACACTCATCCAGATATTCTGATCTTTTTGCATACGTAATGTAATACTTGGCTGTAAACTTTTACCATTTGCAGTGTAATTTACTAACAAACGAGATTGTAAATGATCAAAATCAAAAGCCTCCTTTTTTTGTGCTTTTAATAACTTATCTAATTTAGAAAATTTTTGTGCTTTTAATTGTGGAACATCCGAAGTAGTAGATGAATTCAATTTTCTGGAAGCACACGAATTGATCCAGAAAATGCTTACAAAAAGTAATGTAGATAAGTAAAATGATTTCAAATTCATGGGTAATTTTATTTTGTTACGAAATTAAGACCTAATAGTCTTTAAAATCGTATTATTTTAAATTTTCAGCTTTAGTTTTGAAATGCTTAGCCTTTTTGGGTTGTTTTAAATCAGTGTATGTATTTGCTAGTTTCTGGTAAAAAACATATTCTAATTTTGGAGCGTCTATAAGATACTGAATTCCGTTAATTAAATGTGTTACTGCTTTTTCTGGGGTATTATCTAAAAGATTTAACTCAGTGGCTATTAAATAAAATAAAGGTTGCGTAGGAAAAGCTTCAAGAGCATCTATGATTTTATCCTTAGTTAAGGTATACTTTTTTAAAGCCATTTCCAACAAAAGTACTTTCTTTAAAACCTTAAAATTATAGGGTTCAACTTCTAAGGTTGCGGTTAATTGTTTCAGTTGAGAAGATTTCTGTGATAAATTACCTGTATTTTCTGTGTCATTATCCAATTTCAAAAGCCAATCTTTGGCGTCCAAATCTATTTCTTTTACACGCTGCCAATGATCTGCTATATGGGTAGTCGTACTCACATATTTTTCTTTAGTCGTTTTTTGAGATAATCTATAAAAATTAGCAGTAGCTTTTTGTAGTTCTTTTTCTGTTATAGAGTAACTGTTTTGCAAGGTTTTTAAAAGCGTTTCGGCTTTTAAAACATCTTTACTTGCCACAGCATCATTAAATGCCAATACTTTTAAATATTCAGAATTTGGAAATCTATTTTTAAAAAGCTGTGAATACGTATTCGTTTTCTGAGTATCTGGTATATTTTCACATACTTCTATAGCTTTTAAATAATATTTTGGATCATTAGGATTTTGAGCAATTTTCAAATCCAAATCTTTATAAATTAACTCTTTGTTAGGCATTTTTTGGTAAATACCAACTCGAAGTTTTTCTATACGTTCCGTATCATAAGGGTGAATTTCTTGGTAGGTATTTAAACTTTGTAAGGCTTTAGTAAAGGCTTTATTATCTAAATATGTCTTGGCAAGAGTGTAGTTATAAAAAGAATTTTTTGAGACTAATTGTTTTAATATTTCGATAGATTGTACATACTTCTTCTGAAGATTTAAAACCTCTTGTAACTCTAAGAGAAGTGTTGTTTGCTCAGGTGTAGTTTGCAGTGCTTTTTGTAGGTACTCTTGAGCTTTACTGTAATTTTCTTGAGCTTTATAATTCTTAGAAATTTCTAAACTAAGAAATTCAGGAATATGATTTGGATATATATTTTCGCATTTTGAAAGGTATTCAAGAGCTTTTTTATGTTTTTTAATAAGACGTAAAGACAATGCCTCATAAAATGAACTTTGAAATTTTTTAGATGTATTAGAGAGTAATATACCCTGTTGATTCTTACTAAAAGAAACTTCAGATGTACCTTTCAATACTGATTTCCCAAGTTGATTTTTAGTGCGTTTTCTCTGACTAAAAGCTGTTAAAAACATACTTACAAAAAGTACTATACAGGCAAGTTTTTTGAATAAATACATAGACTCCAAAGGGGGGGATTAATACAATACCATGATAA
>WTKB01000076.1 GCA_011524575.1 Aquimarina sp. | reverse complement strand
TAAAACTATTGGTAAAACCGAGTAAAAAAACCTACTTTTGTATAGTTATCATTGATTCTTTCACTTTATGGAAACAGCTGGGCTTTCTACCAACAACTTATCTTTTAAAGAATTTAAAGCACAAGTACTTTGGGACTACAAAATTGCTTTTCTTAGTAGAGAATGTAGTATTGTTGGACGCAGAGAAGTTCTTACTGGTAAAGCAAAATTTGGAATTTTTGGTGATGGAAAAGAACTACCACAACTCGCATGGGCTAGAGTATTTCAAAAAGGTGATTTTAGGTCTGGGTATTACAGAGATCAAACTTTTATGTTTGCACTTGACTTACTTAAACCCTCAGAACTTTTTGCAGGATTATACGCTTTTACCGATATAGAAGAAGAACCTTTTTCTGCAGGTAGGCAAATGGGGGGGCATTTTGTTACGCATAGTATTTCTAAGGATGGTTCATGGAAAAATCTTACGGAGCAATATAACTCTGCCTGTGACCTATCTCCTACTGCTGGGCAAATACCAAGACTTCTTGGACTTGCACAAGCTTCTTTGTATTACAAAAACAACAAACAACTTAAAGACAACACCCTCTTTTCTAAAGATGGTAAAGAAGTAGCATGGGGAAGTATTGGAAATGCTTCTACAAGTGAAGGGATTTTCTTAGAGACCATCAATGCAGCAGGTGTTATGCAAGTTCCTTTAGTAATTAGTGTTTGGGATGACGAATATGGCATTTCTGTTCCCAATAAATACCACACTACTAAAGGAAGTATTTCTGAAGCCTTACAAGGCTTTAAAAGAGATGAAACCAACAAAGGTTGGGAAATTATCAGTGTGAAAGGTTGGGATTATATTGCTCTTATAGAAGCTTACGAAAAAGCGAATACTTTAGCTAGAAATGAAAACATCCCTGTGCTGGTTCATATTACAGAACTCACTCAACCTCAAGGACATTCTTCTTCGGGTTCACATGAGCGTTATAAATCTCAAGAAAGACTCAAATGGGAAAATGAATTTGATTGTAACAAACAGTTTCGAAAATTCATTATAGAAAGTAAGCTTGCAACTGAAGAGGAACTCATCACTATTGAAAAAGAAATTCACTCTGAGGTGAAATACGCTAAAATTACGACTTGGAAAAAATTTAATTCCAAACTTATTGAAGAACAACAAGAAGCCTTAACGAGTTATAAAAAAGTAATTCCTTTTTCAAAAAACTCAGAAGATATCAAGAGCATAGTTACTCAATTAGAGTCAAAAATTCAACCTATTCGTAAAGATATTCTAGAAACTGGACGTAAACTTTTAAGGTGCATTGCTAAAGAGACTTTTCCCGAAAAAAAAGCACTCCAACACTGGTTTAATGCCTATAATGAAAGTATTAAACCTAAATACAACTCTTTTTTGTATGATGAATCAAAGAATGCCGCTACTAAAATTAAAGAAATTACACCAAACTATACCAATGAAAGCCCGCTTGTAGATGGACGTGTTATTTTAAGAGATAATTTTGATAAAATTCTAGAAACCAATCCAAAAGTTTTAATTTTTGGAGAAGATACTGGTAAAATTGGAGATGTAAACCAAGGATTAGAAGGGCTACAGGACAAATATGGAGAATTACGAGTTGCGGATACCAGCATTCGTGAGCCTACAATTATAGGACAAGGTATAGGACTATCTCTAAGAGGTTTACGCCCTATTGCTGAAATTCAATACCTTGACTACATTTTATATTGTTTACAAGTACTGGGTGATGATTTAGCCAGTTTACGCTACCGTTCATTTAATAAACAAATAGCCCCACTAATTATACGTACTAGAGGGCATCGACTAGAAGGTATTTGGCACTCTGGATCCCCAATGGGAGGAATTATTCATTTACTAAGAGGTATTTATATACTTGTACCGAGAAACATGACTAAAGCAGCTGGTTTTTACAATACACTACTCGCTGCAAATGAACCCGCTCTAGTTATAGAGTCATTAAACGGATACCGACTTAAAGAAAAACTTCCTAATAACATAGGGTCATTTAGAACCCCTATAGGTATTTCGGAATGTATTCAAGAAGGAACCGACATAACCCTTGTGAGTTATGGCTCCACACTACGATTAGTAATAGAGGCTTGCACAGAACTAAAAAAATCAGGAATCTCTGCAGAGGTCATAGATTTACAAAGTTTAATTCCGCTAGATCTAGAAAAAAGCATTCAAAAAAGTGTTCAAAAAACTAATCGACTATTAATTATAGACGAAGATGTACCAGGAGGCGCTACAGGCTATATTTTACAACACCTTATTGATGAGCAAGATATATTTAAATACCTCGACAGCCCACCATATACTTTGAGTGCAAAACCTCATCGTCCAGCATTCAGTACTGATGGAGACTATTTTAGTAAACCTTCCATTGATGATATATTTGAAAAAGTGTATGATATAATGCATGAAGCCAATCCGAAGGAATTTCCAAGATTAAGATAACAACAAAATTAAGTACATAATAAATATGATTTTAGGCATAGGTTCTCGAATACAACATCTGAAATTTGGTAAAGGTGTAGTTACTAATGTCACCTCAAAGCATTACTGGGTCACATTTATGGATAATGGTTTAGAAACAATCTCAGTAGATGAAGATTTTGAAGTGATTGAAGCAACAGAATCTGAGGTTGATGCAATTAGTTTTTATGAAGTAGAGGAAATTTTCAAAAAATTACTACATAAATACAGCGATATTTCTGAGATTATACCTCTTGCAGAAAAATGGAAAGGCGGGAATCTCATCTTACAGCCCAAAGATACCAGTTTAGCTAACAAAGAAATCCCTATAGATACCTTTTTTCATAAAATTGTAATGGTACGTGATAGGGTTCGTGTTATGGAGCAAAAAATTAATAGTTCTAAAATCTTAGAAGATCAAGATAAAATCGACTTACAACAGTATATTACTCGTATTTATGGAAGTCTAACCACGTTTAATGTACTTTTTAAAAACAATACAGATCACTTTAAAGGTGCAGGTAAGAAATAACACCAATGCAATGGATATAAAGTTTTAACAAAAAAACCGTCATTGTGCATTTAGCACAATGACGGTTTTTTTGTTAAAACTTGTTTAAAGGGAACAGGAAGTAGTGCCTTTAAACAAGCTCTTATATAACTTGATAATTCACACCGAATTAGTTCAATAAATTATTTTCCACTAAATACTCAGCGATCTGCACGGTATTTGTCGCTGCTCCTTTTCTAAGGTTATCCGCAACAATCCATAAATTAAGCGTATTTGGCTGAGATTCATCTCTTCGAATACGTCCCACAAATACTTCATCTTTATCATGAGCATAAATAGGCATAGGGTATGTATTTGTCTCTAAGTTATCTTGAACTACTACACCTGGCATTTCAGATAATAATTTACGAACGTCTGAAAGATCAAAATCGTTTTCAAACTCCACATTAACCGACTCTGAATGTCCACCAGCAGTAGGGATACGCACAGCCGTTGCAGTCACAGAGAAACTCTCATCTCTAAGGATTTTTTTTGGCTCTTTTACCAATTTCATTTCTTCTTTCGTATATCCATTCTCAAGAAAAATATCACAATGTGGCAAAGCATTTCGACCAATAGGATATGGATAAGCCATCTCCCCTTTAACACCTTGAATCTCGTTTTCTAATTGCTGAACAGCTTTTACTCCAGTTCCTGAAACCGACTGATAAGTAGAAACTATTAAGCGCTTCATTTTGTATTTATCATGAAGAGGAGCAAGTGCCATTACAAGTTGTATTGTAGAACAATTTGGATTTGCAATAATTTTATCTTCTGCAGTAAGTACATCTCCGTTAATTTCTGGAACAACTAATTTTTTTGAAGGATCCATACGCCATGCTGAAGAATTATCAACAACTGTAGTACCTGCATCAGCAAACTTAGGTGCCCACTCTAAAGAAGTATCTCCTCCTGCAGAAAATAATGCAATATCAGCCTTCATTTCTACAGCAGTTTCTAGAGTCACACAAGGGTACTGCTTTCCTTTAAAAGAAAGTAACTTTCCCTCTGATCTTTTTGAGGCTACTGGAATTAATTCTGAAACCTCAAAATTTCTTTCTTCTAAAACTTTAAGCATAACGGTACCAACCATACCTGTGGCACCAACAACAGCTACTTTCATGAATATATATTTTAATTTACTTTAAATAAAAGTCTAAAAATAACATCTAGACATTTGCAAATTTAAAACATTATTTAAAATCCATAGTTTGAATAATAAAGATTATAGTTCCCATTTTACTTAGGGCTTGTTTAAAGGGAATACAAACCGTAATTCAAAAGTTTACCGTTATTGGGTTATTTTAAAATGATGTACCTATCGAGGTATTTAAATCTTTTTAAAGTGATCCAAGTTCTTAAAATTTTGAATTACAAGAAGTAGGATCTTTAAACAAGCTCTTAAATATATACCCATTATTCCAAAAGAAGTGGTTCTTTTCTAACTTGTGGATCAAATAATTGTTTATAACTACTATTTGGAATTTCAATAGAGGTTTTTAAATTTGGAAAATACTTTTTTCGTTCTTCACCTCTTAGTAAATTAGCTTCTATAAACACCCATTTCCTTCCTCCATCTTTAGAAATTCCAAGCATATGATTGGTAAGTTCGAAATCTCGATGTAAAAATGAAATTGTGGTTTTCTCTGTAACTAAACAATGGTATTCACCTTGATAAGTGACTACCTTAATAGGATCGACAATTTCAATATTTTTTACAATAAGCTTTGCCTTTTTCATGTTTGAAATTCGCTCCTGTATTTGAGCAATCATTTGTTCTTTACCTCCATAATAAGCCGTTAAATTGGGGTGCGTATAAGGAAATATCCCTTCTGGACTATTATTAAAGAAATGAGAATGTATTGTTTTTAAATGACCTTTAATAATTATTTGAATGTCTTGCTCATATTGACCATAACTATCATTTGAGTAGGATAGAAAAAAAAGACAGGTAGTGATAATATATAAAATTCTCATAGTTAAATAATTGTATTCGATCTTATAAAGATCGTTGATTTATAATTTATTTTGTAGAAGTCATTTAATAGGTTACAAAATACTCTTTTTCAACTCCATTAAAGAAATTTAAATGACTTTATAGTAATTTCAAAGACTAATTACTATAATAACTATTTTTTTGGAATAAAAATTGTTTTTTAGATACTGAATGCTTTCAAATTAGAGCTTATTTAAAGTTTTTTTTAATTGAATACAAAATACTCTTTTTCAACTCCATTAAAGAAATTTAAATGACTCCATTTTAAAATATAGATATTATGAAATACCTTAATAAAACCATTACCTGTCTAGCTATAAGCCTTATTACCTCTTTTACAGCTTTAAGTCAAGAACATTGCTTTAATTCTGGTGAATTTTTAGAGTTTAAAGTAAAATACCTCAATTTTAATACCAGTACTGCAACTCTAGAGACTCGTGATGCAACTTGGGAAGAAAAACCAGTTTATCACATTATAGGAAAAGGATGGTCATCTCGTTTTTTAAGTTTCTTTTTTAAAATACAAGATCGATTTGAAAGTTATGTAGATACAAAAAATTTACAACCCTATCATTTTATTCGAGATACGTACGAAGGAGGATACACCAAAGATGTAGAAATAAATTTTGATCAAGAAAATCAAAAAGCAGAGGTATTTGACAAAAAAAGAAATACAAAAAAAACACTAGAAACTTCTCATAAAGTTTTTGATATGATTTCTTCTTTTTACTATTTGAGAAATAAAATTGACCCAAAAACATTAAAAATAGGAGAAGATCATCAATTAAATATCTTTTTTGACGAAGAAAACTTTGCTTTTCGATTAAAATTTTTAGGAAGAGAAGAAATTAAGACTAAATTTGGAAAAAAAACCTGTCTAAAATTTAGACCTCTTGTGATAGCTGATCGTATTTTTAAAGAAGACGAAAGCCTGACACTTTGGGTGAGTGACGATAAAAACAAAGTACCTGTTAAGATTTCTGCAAAACTTGTTGTAGGAACATTAACGGCAAACTTATCTAAGTATAAAGGCTTAAAGTTCTCTCATGGGTGGTAAATCAATAACTGATGGATCAAACCTTCGACTCAAAAATACTGGATAAACTCCAGTTACTTGAAAAAAAATTTAAAAACTCTGGACAAAGTCTTGAGTGTTATCTTGATGGGTTACTCTATGACAAGTATCTAACCTATTGGGAATATATTCAACTGGATACGCTTTTAAGTTTACAACTTACACGCACTTCATTTGCTGATGAGAAAATATTTATTACTTATCACCAAATCACCGAACTTTATTTCAATCTCGTCCTCCATGAGATTGAGCAAATTATTGCCCTAAAACCAAAGCTCAACGCTGCATTATTTCTTAAGAAAGTTAAGCGTATCAATAGATATTTCCAAAACTTAATCCATTCCTTTGATATTATGATTGAAGGTATGGATAAAGAGGAATTTCTAAAGTTTAGAATGTCGTTATTACCTGCTAGTGGTTTTCAATCTGTACAATATCGTATGATTGAAATTTATGCTACCCCCTTAAATAATTTAATAGATACTTCACTAAATATACGTGAAAAGTACCCTGTTCCCAACTCACAAGAAGTCATTCCAGAAATTTTTGAAAATTTGTATTGGAAGTACGGAGCTACAGAAACCACTACTAAAGAAAAAACAGTCACCCTCAAACAATTTGAGCAACGCTACAACCCTCGCTTACTAAGAATTGCAAAAGAAGTAACTCATAGTAATTTATATTGTTGTTACTTGGATCTCCCAGAAATGGAGCAACAAAACCCCGAGCTCATAGAAGCTCTTAAAACGATGGATAAAAACATCAATATACATTGGTCTTTATCACATCTTAGGGCTGCCTATCGTTTTTTAAAAAAAGGAAGGAAAGAAAAAGAAGAAAAAGCCACTGGAGGAACCAACTGGAAAACATTTTTACCTCCTAGTTTTCAAAAAGTAAGTTTCTTTCCTGAACTATGGACTCCCGAAGAAAAAGAAAATTGGGGTAAAAAATGGGTTGAAGATTTTATAAAACAAGACTAATGCAATTATTTAAAAAAATCATATTTTTTACAATCTGTACACTGTTTTTTGCATGTAACTCAGAAAAAAAAACTGTAATCAGAGAAAATATACCTGTAAAAAAACACACAAAACTTTACGGACTTATTAAAGAATATCACCTTTTAATTAAAGACACTGTTAAAAATGGAGATAGTTTTGGAGGGCTTTTAGATAAACATGGTGTTTCTAGAGCAAAGGTATATACTATTGCCAATAAAGTAAAAGATAGTTTTGATGTTTCTCGAATACGTGCAGGAAATCCCTACACTGTAATCAAAACTAACGATAGTTGTTCTGTTGGAGAGGTAAAAGCTTTTGTGTATGAGAAAAGCAAAACCGATTATACAGTACTTCACATAAAAGACACTATTTACGCTAAAAATATTACCAAAAAAGTAATCAAAAAACGCAAAAAACTGAGTTTAGTACTTGATGGATCATTGTCTCTTACCTTAGAAAAAGCAGGTATATCTCCTGTATTAACCCATGAAATGTCAAGAATTTATCAGTGGAGTATTGATTTCTTTAAAATTCAAAAAGGGGATCGTTTTAAGGTCATTTATTATGATAAATATCTTGAAGATGGCACGTATATAGGTATTGGGAACGTAGAAGCTGTTCTGTTTGAACACATGGGAACCCCTTTTTATGGTTTTGAATATGTTACTAAGCAAGAAGATGCTATTGTACATTCTTATTTTGATGAGAATGCAAAATCTTTACAGAGCTTTTTTTTAATGGCTCCTTTACAATTTAGCCGAATTTCTTCAAGATATTCCAGAAGACGTTTTCATCCCGTTCAAAAACGCTGGAAAGCACACAAAGGTACCGACTATGCAGCACCTCACGGTACACCAATTTGGTCAACAGCAAATGGGCGAGTTATTAAAGCAGGATATACACGTGGTAATGGGAATTATGTAAAAATCAAACATAATAATACCTACAGCACTCAGTACTTACACATGTCGAAAATACTTGTTAAAAAGGGACAGCAAGTAAAACAAGGGCAAATTATTGGAAAAGTAGGTAGTACAGGTCTTGCTACTGGACCACATGTATGTTACCGATTTTGGGTAAATGGGCGTCAAGTTGACCCTTACAAACAAAAATTACCAAGTGCAAAAAACATTGCAAATACGCTAAAAGAGGATTATCTTTCATTTATAAAACCCCTTAAAAAGGAGTTAGATCAAATGAATTATCCTTCAAAAAATACAATTACTGATGAGCAACTCACTTCCCTCAATTAATCCTACAAAAACAAAGGCATGGGAACAATTAAACACACACTATAATAACATTAAGAATAAGCAAGTAGCTGAACTTTTTAAACAAGACTCCCAAAGAGCAGATACACTAAAAATAGAATGGAAAGATTTCTATATCGATTATTCCAAAAATCGAATAGACGCCACTACAGTAAAATTACTTGTACAACTTGCCAAAGAAGTGGGGCTAGATCAAGCCATAAATAGCTTTTTTAACGCCGATACTATAAATGTAACTGAAAATAGAGCGGTACAACATATTGCCCTGAGAAATAATCATAAAGTTATTATTAAAGGAAAAGACCTTTCTAAAGATATTCAAGAGGTAAAAGACCAAATAAAGTCCTTTTCAGAAGAGGTAATTAATGGGAATTACAAAGGATATACAGGAAAAACAATTACCGATATTGTAAATATTGGTATTGGAGGTTCTGATTTAGGTCCCTATATGATTACAGAGGCTTTAGCTTACTATAAAAACCATTTAAATCTTCATTATATTTCTAATGTTGATGGAGATCATGTACATCAAACCTTAAAAAAATTAAACCCAGAAACCACACTTTTTATTGTTGTTTCTAAATCTTTTTCTACCCAAGAAACACTTAGTAATGCACTTACTATCCGAGAATGGTTTTTAAATTCAAGTTCGGATTGTAATAAAGATGCTATTTCTAAACACTTTGTTGCAGTTTCTAGTAATATTCAAAAAGTAGTTGATTTTGGAATTAGCCCTCAAAATATCTTTCCGATATGGGATTGGGTAGGTGGGCGATTTTCACTTTGGAGTGCTGTAGGACTTTCTATAGTACTTGGTATAGGGTTTACTCATTTTGAAGAGTTACTAGAGGGTGCTATGGAAATGGATACGCATTTTAAAGAAACTAACTTTGAAAAAAATATTCCTGTTTTACTAGGGTTATTAAGTATTTGGTATGGAAATTTCTTTGGTTGTGATACCGAAGCCGTTATTCCTTATTGTCAATATTTACATCGATTACCTGCCTATTTACAACAAGGAATCATGGAAAGTAATGGAAAAAGTACGGATAGAAATGGAAATAAAATAGACTATCAAACAGGAACAATTATATGGGGAGAACCTGGTACTAATGCACAACATGCTTTCTTTCAATTAATTCACCAAGGAACTCGTTTAATCCCGTCTGAATTTATTGGTTTTAAAGAATCTTTGTATCAGGATAGTAGTCACCACAATAAACTTATGGCCAACTTCTTTGCACAAACTGAGGCACTTATGAAAGGTAAAAACCTTGAAGAAGTTACTCAAGAATTACAAAGTAAAGGACTTGATCTTGAAGCTATTAAAAAAATAGCTCCTTATAAAATATTTGAAGGTAACAAACCTACAACCAGTATTTTAATAAATAAATTAACCCCTAAAAACTTAGGAGCTCTGGTAGCTATGTATGAACATCGTATTTTTGTACAAGGAATTGTATGGAATATCTATAGTTTTGACCAGTGGGGTGTAGAACTAGGAAAGCAACTTGCTGGAAATATTTTAGCTGAAATAGATACAGATTTAAGTAATGCTCATGATGCTTCTACAAATGCACTTTTGAAAAAATTTTTAAACTCATAATTTTTTAAAATAAATTACATGGAACTTGTTTTTAAATACATACACTCCGTATGGGCAGTATTGGTCCTTGTAGCTGTTATAGCAGCTACAATTAATGCTTTAAGAGGGGCTTTAGGAGAACAACGCCCTTATCTCCCAAAAGATTTTAAACTCGCATTATCAGCACTTATTTTAACTCATTTACAATTTGTAATAGGTTTAGTGCTCTATTTTCTTTCAGGAAAAATATTATGGTTTTCAGGAATATCCGCTTCTGAAATCATGAAAAACTCGGAACTGAGATTATACAATGTAGAACATCCAACGGTAATGCTTATTGCTATAGCATTTCTAACCATTGGTTATTCTAAACACAAGAAAAAAAGAACATCACAACAAAAGCTAAAAACACTGGCTATTTTTTATAGTATAGCCCTCTTATGTATGCTTTCAAGAGTACCATGGAGTCAATGGCTAGGAACTTGGTCTGATCTTTTTTAATCGTATTTAGAGCATATTTATAGCTTGTTTAAAGGTACTACTTTCCTGTAATCAGTTAAACAAGCTCTAAAGGCACTATTTGCTGCAATCCCTTTAAACAAACTCTAAAGCCTTTAGAAAAAAATTCTAAAGGCTTTTTTAATTCGGCATAAATATTGATTTTATTTTAATGGTTCTAAATTGTTGAAATTATGACTTTAAAAATTACTTCATTCTTGAATTTCTTAATAGCTTTTGTTGGGTTCCTCTTTTTTGGATCAAGTACAACAATTACAGCACAAAAAAGTTTTGTAGCATTTGACTCCTCTCCTCAAATGACTATTACCAATACCAAGGTATTCCCTGTTTTCAAAGTAAAATACCAAACAACTCAAAAGAGTACTATTTATCTTGAACTTAAAAAAGGTAGAAAAGTATATGCAAAAGGACATTATTTGGTATCTGACAGAGAAAAAGGAATTGCTAAAATTCAAATACAACCTCTAAAAAGAGCTGTATTTACTCCATCCGATAATTATTCCTACAAACTATATTTATATGCTGGAGAGCCTAATGATTGGAGTAGTAAAGCCTGTCATTCCAAAACAATTTCGCAGGTAAAAGTAATGGGAAATTTTAGACAAAAACAATTACCCACCTCCTCCTCTAAAGGATTTATGAAATCAGCCCCAATACAAAACATAAAAACCCGTAGTCGAATGCAACGATTTACAGATTTTTTCCAATGAAAAAGCCTATTATATCAAAATAAACAAGCCTCTTTTAATTATTAAAAGAGGCTTGTTTATTTTATATCAATTTAAGAGCTTGTTTAAACAAGCTCTCGTGACCAACACATTACAGGCTTCAACAAAAATAAAAACCTACAAAAGTAACG
>WTKB01000114.1 GCA_011524575.1 Aquimarina sp. | reverse complement strand
AAAAAAAAACCATGAACAAAATTGTAGGATTACCTACTTACCAAAGTAGAAAACACTTTTAAAACCTATGAATACTCCTAATAATATAGATAAAGAATTTGTCTTATCCTCATGGGCAATTAAAAATAGCACCATTATTTATGTAGTTATAGCCCTGTTTTTACTCTTGGGACTATCTGCATATTTTAGTATGCCAAGAGAAAATTTCCCTGAAATAAAAGACACCAAAGTTTATATAAGTGCTATTTATCCAGGTAACACCGCAGAGGATATTGAAAAACTGATTATAGATCCTTTGGAAGACCGCCTTGCTAATGTGAGTAATTTAGTAAAAATGACCTCGGACTCTCAGCAAGATTACGGAATGCTCGTTCTAGAGTTTGATGAAAAAATCACGATAAATCAAGCGAAACAAAAAGTAAAAGACGAAGTTGATCAAGAGGCATCTAGTGAAGATTGGCCGACATTTAATAACGCAAAAGTAAGTCCTAATGTTTTTGATTTAAGTATTTCAGAAGAAACTCCTATTTTAAATATTAATATTTCTGGAGATTACCCTTCTGATAAACTCAAAGAATTTGGAGAATATCTCGAAGAAGAAATAGAGCGTTTTCCAGAAATCAAAAAAGTAGACTTGCGAGGTATTGAAGATAAAGAAGTAGAAATAGCTGTTGACATTTACAAAATGATGGCTATGAAAGTAACCTTTAATGATATCTTAAACGCCATTAGAAATGGAAACCTTACACTATCAGCAGGTAACATTACGCGCAATGGACAACAACGTACGCTTAGAATAATCGGTGAAATCACCTCAGAAAATGAACTTAAAGAATTTGTAGTCAAAACAGAAAAAGGAACCGTTTACCTAAAAGACATTGCAGAAGTACGTTTTAGAGACAAAGACATTACTACTTATGCACGAGAATTTGGTAAAAAAGTGGTGATGCTTGATGTTAAAAAAAGATCGGGTAAAAACATGGTGAATGCGGCAATGAAAATACGTGAACTGGTTGCTAAAACTCAAGAGGAAGTTTTTCCAAAAGATATAAAAGTTACCATTGCCAATGATCAATCGGAAAAAACCATCAATCAAGTAGATGATTTAGTAAATAACATTATTGCGGGGATTATACTTGTAGTTGGAGTTTTGATGTTTTTCTTAGGTTTTAGAAATGCACTGTTTGTTGGATTTGCCATTCCAATGTCTATGTTTATGTCTTTTATGATTTTGGATGCTATGGGGTACACCATGAATACCATGATTCTTTTTGGACTCATTATGGGGTTAGGGATGCTTGTGGATAACGGAATTGTAGTTGTAGAAAATGTATACCGATTAATGCAAGAAGAAGGATTAAATCGTATTGAAGCAGCTAAAAAAGGAATTGGAGAAATCGCCTTCCCAATTATTATTTCCACACTTACTACAGTTGCAGCCTTTGTCCCACTAGGAATGTGGCCTGGTGTCATGGGACAATTTATGATTTATTTCCCTATCACACTATCCGTAGTACTCGGATCTTCTTTATTTGTGGCTATTTTTATTAACTCCATGTTGGTTTCTCAATTTATGGAAATCAAAAAAAGAGAGTTAAGTGTAAAAACTTTACTCCTACTCACTTTTATTCTTGGTGGACTGGGAGTCTTAACTTTTTCCTTTGGAGACGAATTTTCGGGTCTTGGAAGTCTTATGATCGTTACGGTTATTGCCTTTTGGTTGTATAAGTATCTTATTAAAAAACTTGCGAATGGCTTTCAAAATATAGTACTTGTTTGGCTAGAAAATATGTACAAAAAGTTTGTGAGTTTCGTATTAGGCTGGTGGTGGCCCGTAATACTTACCATACTAATTTTTGGTTTGCTCCTATTTTCATTTAAAAGCTTTGGGGAAAGTATCGCTTCCAACCGTACCAAAGTAGAATTTTTTCCTGATAATAAACCTAATCAAATTATTGTTTATATCGAATACCCACAAGGAACAACCATTGAAAAAACCAATACCATTACCCAAAAAATAGAACAACAAGTATTTACAGTTATTAATGCCAATAAATACTTTGAAAATGGTCAAAATGTACTGGTAGAATCTGTGGTGGCACAAGTAGGAAAAGGAGCTGGAAACCCACTCACTGATGGCGGAGCAAGTGGAGACACTCCGCATAAGGGTAAAATTACAGCAACCATGAGAGAGTACAAGTACAGACAAGGTCGAGACTCGGAAGAATTACGAAGTGAGATTCAAAAAAGCTTAGTAGGCATTTATCCTGGCGTGAGTATTTCTGTGGAAAAAGATGCTGTAGGACCACCTGCTGGAGCACCGATAAACATCGAAATCAGAGGAAAAGATTACGACCTACTGATACAAACTGCAGAAAAGATGAAAGCGTTTATCAATACTAAAAATATTGCAGGTATTGAAGAACTTAAAATTAACATCAATAAAGACAAACCTGCAATGCAAGTAACTGTTGACCGTAAAAAAGCAGGAGAATTGGGCATAGGTAATGGACAAATAGGAATGCAATTAAGACGTTCTGTATTTGGAGAAAAAGCAGGGATCTACAAGAAAAATGGTGAAAATTACGACATCAATGTACGTTTCAATAAAGAGTCTAGATATGATCCATCAGCACTATTTAATCAAAATCTAATTTTTAAAGACCCAGCAACAGGGAGGTTGAAAGAAATTCCTATATCGGCAGTAACAGAACGTAAAAATACAGCTTCCTACAGTGGTATTAAACATAAAAATGCCCAACGAATAGTCACTGTATATTCTGGCTTACAACCTGGATTTACCGATGCAGGAGCGATTGTAAAACAAATCGAGCAAGAGATGCAAAGCTTTGACAAACCAAACGGAGTTAATTTTGATTTTACAGGACAAATCGAAGAACAAAACAAGCAATCTGCTTTTCTAGGAGGTGCATTTTTATCAGGTTTAGGATTGATTTTCTTAATATTAATTTTTCAATTCAATTCCGTTTCAAAACCAACCATTATTATGTTAGCTATTTTTCTTAGTTTGATTGGTGTATTTGGCGGATTAGTAATTACAGGAGCTCCCTTTGTAATTATGATGACCATGATGGGAATTATCTCTCTGGCAGGAATTGTTGTAAACAATGGTGTAGTTCTACTGGATTACACACAGTTACTTATCGATCGTAAAATAGCTGCAAAAAACACAGCAAAAAACACAGCAAAAATCCCACTTTTATCTGATCCAGAAGAAGTAAAAGAAGCTATTATAGAAGGGGGTAGGGCACGTTTACGTCCTGTATTACTCACAGCTATCACCACGGTTCTTGGACTAATCCCTTTAGCATGGGGAATTAATATTAATTTCTTTTCGTTATTTGCAACAGGAGATGCAAATATCTACCTCGGGGGAGATAATGTTATTTTTTGGGGTCCTCTTGCCAAAGCAGTAATCTATGGACTAATTGTTGCTACATTTTTAACATTAGTTATTGTACCTATTTTATTTTACATCGTATATCGAATTAAAATATTTATAGCCCAAAAAAGAGGACTTATACACATTAGTCATTAGA